>JAOAPT010000998.1 GCA_025463045.1 Candidatus Solibacter sp. | reverse complement strand
GACGCGCGCGGTGGACGGGGAGGTCGCGGCGGACGGGGCGGCGCTGCCGCGGCGGCGGCCGACGATGGCGGAGCTGAGGACGATGGCGGCGGTGGTGGACGCTTCGGCGGTACGCCCGCGGTGCCGCGCAAAGCGGGCCTCAACAACTTCGCGTGGGATCTTCGCTATCCGGGAGCGAAGGGCTTTCAGGGCATGATTTTCTGGGGCGCGGGACGCTCGGGCTCGGGCCCGATGGCCGTGCCCGGACCGTACACGGTGAAGCTGACCGTCAACGGCCAGACGCTCACCGAGCGGATGAACGTGGAGAAGGATCCGCGCATCGACAGCGTCACGATCGCAGACCTGACGGAGCAGTTCAAGCTCGCGATGCAGATTCGGGACAAGACCACCGAAGCCAACGAAATGGTGATCACGATTCGCGAGTTGAAGAAGCAGATGGACGATCGCGAGAAGCAAAGCGCCTCGTTGAAGGCGGCGTTCGACCCATTCCGCACGCGGCTTAGCGAAGTGGAGGAAGAGATCTATCAGGTACGGAATCGCAGCGGCCAGGATCCGCTGAATTTCCCGATCAAGCTGAATAACAAAATCGCCGCGCTGGAGCGCGTGGTGGAGACCGGCGACGGGAAACCGATCGCATCGGCGTATACCGTTTTCAAAGAACTCAGCGATCAGTTGGCCGCGCAGAAAGCCAAACTGGATGCGGCGATGAAGTATCTGCCGGCGATCAATCAGCAAGTGACCGGCAGCGGGCTCAAGGCGCTTGAAGTGACTACGACCGAAAGCAAAGCGCCCGCGGTTCCGTAACTTCATGCCCGCAAATTTTAGAGCGGAACTGGTTGCGTGCTTCGGTCAACCGGTCGCGGAGAACCCCACGGGCGCGATGCAGGAAGCTGCCTTCCGCGCGCTCGGATTAAACTGGCGCTACCTCACCGTAGAGGTGACGCCCGAGCGCCTTGCCGACGCGATCCGCGGTGTGCGCGCGTTCGGCATGCGCGGCGTCAATCTGACGATCCCGCACAAGGTGGCGGTGATTCCTCTGCTGGATGAGATCGCGCGCGATGCGGCCGTGATCGGTGCGGTGAACACGGTGCGGCGCGAGGGAGACCGGCTGATCGGCGAGAACACCGATGGCAAGGGCTTCCTGCGCGGCGTCCGCGTGGATGCTGGCGTGGACCCGAAGGGTAAGCGCGCGATCGTGCTCGGCGCGGGCGGTGCGTCGCGGGCCATCGTCACGGAGTTGGCGCTCGCGGGCGTGAGCGATCTGGTGGTGGTGAATCGCTCGGTGGAGCACGCCTGGCATATGGCGGAAGAGCTCTCGGCGAAAACCAATCGCGAGATCCAATGCCAGCCCTGGCGGGGTGTTTATCGGGTGCCGGGCGATACGGACATCCTGGTGAACGCGACGTCGATCGGACTCTTTCCGGATGTGGATGGGATGCCTCCGGTCGATCTGCGTGACGCGAAGTCCACTCTACTGGTGTGCGATGCGGTGTTCAATCCGCCCGAAACGCGCCTGCTGGCCGCGGCGCGCCGGCGCGGACTGCCGGTGCTCGACGGACTCTCGATGCTCGTGTACCAGGGAGTGATCGGATTCAAACTTTGGACGGGCGAGGATGCTCCGGAAGACGTCATGAAGAACGCGCTGCGGGAGGCTCTGGGAATCGAGCGGTGAAGACTCCGATTGCGGCTCACGTGCATACTTGAGGTATGTATTCGAACGTTTTTCGAATTGCGGCGTTGTCCCTCATCGTGTGCGCGGCGGAGCCTTCCACGGTGAAGATCGTCACCAAGGCCGATGGGTATCAGTTATTGCGCGACGGGAAACCGTACTACATTCACGGTGCGGGCGGAAGTCAGAGACTCGACGTGCTGGTCGCGTCCGGCGGAAATTCAATTCGCACGTGGAGCGTCTCGCCCGAGGTGCTCGATCAGGCGGACGCCAAGAATCTCACGGTGCTGATGGGGTTGCGCGTCGGACGCCCGCGTCAGGGCTTCGACTACGGCGATCGCGCGTGGGTTGCGAAGCAACTCGAGGAAGCGCGGCAGACGGTGCTCGGAATGAAAGATCACCCCGCACTGCTCATGTGGGCGCTTGGCAACGAGGTAGAGCTTGGAGTCAAACCCGAAGACCGGCCGCGGCTCTGGACGGCGCTCGAAGAGATGGCGAAGCTGGTTAAACAGACCGACCCAAACCACCCGGTGATCATCGTGCTGGCGGGGATCGGCGGCGGCAAGCTGGCCGAGTTGAATCGCTATTGCCCGAGCATCGACGCCGTCGGCATCAATGCGTATGGCTCGATGCTGACCGTACCCGAGGTGCTCGCCAGGGAAGGTTGGACGCGCCCGTATGTGGTGACGGAGTTTGGTCCGCGCGGTCATTGGGAAGTCGCCAAGACGCCTTGGGGACTGCCGATCGAGGACAACAGCACGCAGAAGGCAGACCTCTATTTGAAAGCTTACCAGCACACGGTTTCCGGCCAGCCGCGCTGCCTCGGCTCGTATGTTTTCCTGTGGGGACAGAAGCAGGAGAAGACCCACACGTGGTATGGGATGTTTCTGCCGGAGGGCAATCGCACGGCGTCGGTGGACGCACTGTCATTCGCGTGGACGGGGAAATGGCCGGCGAACCGCTGCCCGCGGATCGGAGCGGCAGCGATCCAGATCCGGCGGGAGAACGCGAGGGCTGACGGTGGCACGCGCGTGTTCCCGCCCGGCGCGCGATTGCTGACCAACGTGGATGCGGCGGATCCCGAAGGCGCGCCGATCACCGTTCGCTGGGAGGTGCGCCGCGATGTTTCCGACGCGCCGCAGACCGGCGGGGACGCGGAGAAGCCGACACCACCGATCGCGGGCGCAGTGCTGGCGTCGAACGCGACACAGGCAACCATACGGTTGCCCGACACGCCGGCGAACTACCGGATCTTCGTGTACGTATTCGATGCGGAGGGGAACGCCGCGACGGCTAACGTCCCCGTCCAGGTGAAGTAGCCGCGCGCCTACGCCCGCAGGTATTTGTTGAAGAATTCGAGGGTGCGGTCCCACGCGAGTTTCGCCGCCTTCTCGTCGTAGCGCGGCGTCGTGTCGTTGTGGAAGCCGTGCTGCGCACCCTCATAGACGTAGCCCGTGTACGTCACGTGATTCGCTTTCAGCGCCTCTTCGTAGCCGGGCCAGTTGCCCGTGATGCGCGTGTCGAGGGCGGCGTATTGCAGCAGCAGCGGAGCCTTAATCTTCGGCACGTCGGCAGCGGGAGGCTGTCCGCCGTAGAACGGAACCGCCGCGTTCAAGTCCGAGCCCATCCGCACCGCGAGCGTATTCGCAATCCCGCCCCCGAAGCAGAAACCGACCACGCCGATCTTGCCGTTGCAATCGGGTCGGGCCTTCAGCCAGCGTGCTGCGGCGATGAAGTCCTCGGTCATTTTCGGCTTGTCGACTTTCGCGAAGGCCGCGCCGCCCTTCTCGTCGTCGCCCGGATAGCCGCCCACGCTGGTCAACCCGTCGGGTGCGAACGCGATGAAGTTCGACGTGCCGAGCCGGCGCGCCACGTCTTCGATGTAGGGATTCAATCCGCGATTTTCGTGCACCACGAGCACACCCGGCAACTTGCCGGGCGCCTTCGCGGCGCGGGCCAGGTAGCCCTTGATATTGCCATTGCCCTGCGGCGAATCGACCGTAACGTACTCGGTTTTGAGGCGCGCATCGTCCTTCGGCACCTGCTGCGCCCACGCGTAGTTCGGCCGCAGGCTCTCCCAGATCGCGGTCGCCGTGACGCCGCCGACGGCGAATTTCTTCGCGCCCTCCAGGAAATCGCGGCGGTCAATGTCGCCGTGGACGTATTTATCGAACAGGTTCAGCAGTTCCTGCGGATACTCCGACGCTTTCTTGCGTTCCATCGTTCACCCTCCATGAATCGAAGAAAGAATATCACATCCTACTCATGCCGCAGCGCGATCATCGGATCCAATCGCGACGCACGACGCGCGGGCAGCAAGCACGCGAGGAACGCCGCGACGCTGAGAATCGTCACCACGCCGAGCAGCGCCAGGCCATCCGTCACCGGGACCTGGAAGACTTCGCTGCGCAGTATTCGCGCGAGCGCGAAGCTTCCGAGCAATCCAGCGGCAAGCCCCGTCAGCACCAGTTTGCCGCCCATACGGAAGAGCAGCGCGAGCACGTCGGAACGCTCCGCGCCAAGCGCCATGCGCACGCCGATCTCGTGCGTGCGGCGCACCACCGCGTAGGAGAGCACGCTGAAGATCCCGACCACCGCGAGCACGAGGCCCTGCAGTCCGAAGAAGGTGAACAGCGCCATGTTGAAGCGCGGCTGCACCGTCTGTTGACCGAGGATTTCTTCGAGTGTGATCGGCCGGGTGAGCGGTTGGTCTTTGTCGACTTGCTGCACCTGCTGGCGCACCGCGTTCAACAGCATCATGGGGCTGCCCTGTGTGCGAACTGCGAGCATGCGTCCGGTCGGCGCGATCACGGTGTACGGCAGGAATACGGCCGGGTCGGGCGCGTCGCGGAGTCCGGCGTTCCTGGTATTCGCGAGGACGCCCACCACGGTGAACACGGGCGTCGCGCGTCCCGCCGGCAGGAGCGCGTTGCCCGGCTTATCGAGAAGATCGAGCCGAACGCGCCGTCCGATCGGGCTCACTCCGGCCGTCCAAAACTTTGCCGCCGCTTCGTTGATCACCGCCACGGCGTCGCCGCGCGCAACCTCCTGCTCGCTCAGCAGGCGGCCGGCGCGCAGGGGAATTCCAAGCGTCTTGCTGTAGTCCGCGCTGATCAGGTTGACCAGGATGCGCTGCGCCTGTACCGGCGGCTGCCCCTCGATCGAGAATCCCGATTGGGGTCCGCCGAACGGAAGTCCACCGTTGCCCATCGCGGCCGATTCCGCACCAGGGGTCGCTCGCACGCGGCGCAACACGTCCTCCGTGAACGCGATCCGCTGCTCGTACGTCGCGTAGCGTTTCGGCGAGACTTGCAAGCCGACCATCAGTACGCGCTCGGGCTGAAAGCCGACGTCGGTCTTCTGCAGATTGACAAATCCGCGCACGGTCAGTCCCGCGCCCATCAGCAGCACCACCGACAGCGCCACCTCGAGGACCACCAGCAGATTGCGCGGCTGTCCGCCCGCGGCGCTCGTCCCCGCGCCTTTGGTCGCATCCTTCAGCGTTTCTACCAATTGCAGGCGCGAACACTCGAGCGCCGGTGCGAGACCGAAGACGATGCCGGTAAGCACCGAGATGCCCGCGGAGAAGGCGAGCACGTAACCGTTCACCGAGATTCGCGCTTCGTTCGGCACGTAGAACTCGGGCATCAGCATGACGATGGCGCGCGTGAACGCGACCGCCAGCAGAATGCCGAGGACTCCGCCGACGAGCGAGAGCGCCACGCTTTCGGTGAGCAACTGCCGGAGGACGCGTCCGCGACCCGCGCCGACCGACATGCGCAGCGCGATCTCGCGCCGTCGCGCCGTGGCGCGCGCCATCTGCAGGTTGGCGACGTTCGCGCAGGCGATCAGCAGCAGGAAACCGACCGCGCCGAAGAGCAGTTGCAGGCTCGACTGCATTTCACCCGATGCCGCCGTGATGTCCAGATAATTGTTGAGCACGGTCGTGAAGCCGTTGGTCGGAAATCGCGCGGGGTGCGCCTTCGCGAGTTCCAGATGCAGCGCGTGCAATTGTTGCTCTGCCACGGCCTTCGAAATTCCCGGCCGCAGCCGCGCGATCGTGAACAGCGGCCGCTCCTGCCGCGAATCGATGAGCGCGGGCACCCAGCCTCCATCGCTGGTCCACCATCCAAAGCGCGGAGGCATCACGCCGATCACGGAGTACGTCACGTCGTTCAGGATGATGGCCTTCCCAATCGCGTCGGGACTTCCCTGAAACAGCCGCTGCCACGCGCGGTAGCTGAGCACGATGACGGGTTCGGGCTGCCCGTTCGCGTGTACGTCCGAGGGCGCGATCGCGCGGCCCAGCACGGGGGGCACATCGAGGAATTGAAAAGCGTTCGAAGTGACGCTCACGGTTGTGAAATTCTCCGGCGAACCGTTCCCCGTGAGCAGGCGATTCTCCGGATTCGTCGCCATCACCTCGGCGAACGCCGGTAGTTTCGTCACCTGCACGTAAGCATCGGGGAGATAGGCGCCGAGCGATTTACGTGGATTCCTTGCGTCGCGGATTTCGGGCGCCCAGATCTCGCCCGGGCGCGCATAGGGATACGGGGAAATCAGCACGCCGTAGACCACGCTGAAAATCGCGGTCGTCGAGCCGATGCCGAGCGCGAGCGAGAGCAGCGCGACTGAGGTCAAGCCTGGAGTCTTTCCCAGGACGCGCAGGCCGAAGCGCAGATCGTGCCAAAGGGTCTCAAGGAATTCGAGCGTGTTCATGCGATAAATCTCCTCGCGAATGTTGGTGATGTTGCCCAGTTTGCGCTGCGCGGTGCGGCGCGCCGCCTCCGGCATCATGCCGCGCGCCAGGTTATCGGCGGTCTCCTGCTCCAGGTACGCGTCGAGTTCGCGCGCACGTTCTGCGTCCCAATTGCGCCGCCGGAAGTATCGCGTCCAGCCCATTGCGGCTACTCCTCGACGGGCCGCAGGACGCGGTTCACGGCCTGCACCAGGCGGTCCCAGCGGCCGGTCTGCTCGGCGAGTTGTTTGCGTCCTGCCGCCGTCAAACGGTAATAGCGTGCCCTGCGATTGTTCTCCGACGTTCCCCAGAAGGACGCGATCCATGCACGATCTTCCAGACGATGCAGCGCGGGGTAGAGCGACCCGTGCTCGACCTGCAGGACATCGTCGGAGCGATGCTCGATCGCGTGCGCGATGGTGTGGCCGTGAGCGGAACCCAGCACTAGCGTCTGCAGAATCAGCAGGTCGAGCGTGCCCTGTAGCATTTCACCTTGCAATGAATTCGAATCGCGCGGCGGCATACGATCAGTCTACTCCCATAGACGATCGACCGGAGCGACGGTTAGTTTACTTATTAAGCGAAGAGTCGAAAATCGATCCGAGCGCGACCGTGAGGGAGCGGTGGCCCCGCTCGGCGACCACCGCTCCCTCATGGTCGCGGCTCCGATTGGAGTTCGCCTTTGGTGGGCAGGAGCCCCATGGGCACTCCGAAGTACCAGATGACGGTCTACTGCTTGATGACCGTGCCGTCGCGGCGCCGGATCTCGCCCCAGCCGCCGTTGAGTCCATCCGGACGAGCGGTGAACGGCGCCTTCGCCGCCGCCTTCTCGTCGATCTCGATACCCCAGCCCGGCTTTTCATTCGCCCAGAGGTATCCGTCCTTCATCACCGGGCAGCCGGAGAAGATCTCCTGCGTCCGCGCGTTGAATGCCGAGTATTCCTGAACGCCGAAGTTGTAGCTCACCAGATCAAGCGTCACATTCGCCATGTGCCCGACCGGCGACACGTCGCCCGGACCGTGCCACGCAGTCTTCACGCCATGGAGTTCACAAAGAATCGCCAGTTTCCGTGCCGGAGTAAATCCGCCGGCCTGAGAGACGTGAACGCGGATGTAATCGATCAGGCGCTCGTCGATCAGCGGCATCCATTCGTGCGGGCTGTTGAATAGTTCGCCCATCGCGATTGGCGTGGCGCACTGCTGGCGGATCTGGCGGAAGTACGCAATGTCCTCGGGCGAGAGCGCGTCTTCCAGGAAGAATAGCTTGAATTTCTCCGCGTCCTTCGCGAACTGTACCGCCTGATTGGGCGACACGCGTTCGTGCACATCGTGCAGCAGTTCGATCTCGTCGCCCAGTTCCTTACGACAGTACTCAAACATCTTCAACGCGCGCCGGATGTAGAACGCCGGCTCAAACACGGGCTTCGTGTGCAGCGCCGCGATCGGCTGCGGCCCCTTCGTGCTGCCGTAGCCTTCCATCCCCGGGATGCCCACTTGCACACGCACGTGGCGGAATCCCTGCGCCATGAAGCGCCGCGCCGATTCCACAACGTTCGGGAAATCCGCGCCTGACGCGTGCGTGTAGCAGTCCGCCGCCTCGCGGCACTTGCCGCCCGCGAGCTGATACACCGGCAGTCCCGCCTGACGGCCCTTGATATCCCACAGCGCCTGGTCGACGCCCGAGATCGCGTTGTTCAGCACCGGCCCGTTTTTCCAATACGAGCTGTCGTAGCAGGATTGCCAGATATCCTCGATCCGGTCTGTCGTCTTGCCCACCAGGAACGGCTTGAGATAACGCTCTACCGCGGGCTTCACCAAGTCCGCGCGCTGGGTGAACGTGGCGCACCCGTAGCCGTAGAGGCCATCCTGATCGGTGGTGATTTTGACCACCGTCAGCCGCACTCCGGCGGGCTGTGTCTCGATCACGCTCACGTCTTTGATCTTCGGAGAGGGCATTCCACGGGTGGCGCGAGCAGTCTGCTCCTGTGCCTTTTGCTCGCGGGGCACGGTAAGGCCTACGAGGCCCGCCGCGCCGAATGCCCGCAGGAAACTACGGCGTTGTGTCTGCATATCAGCAGTATATTTTAGCTGCCAACTGCATCGTGCGCGACGACTCGCTACCGTCTATTTTTTCTTCTTATCCAACTTCGGCAAGCCGAAGTGTCCGCCCAGCGCCGCGAGCGAATCGATATCCACGTTGCCCACCAGATTCGCCACCGTCAGTTCGCGGGGATTGCTCGACAGGATCGCGATTCCCGCGACCTTGCCGCCTGCGCTGCGCACCCACACTTCGGTATTATCGTGATCGTCGCTATTCCGGATCCCGAAAATCCGCGACCACTCGGGCGCCTTCAGTTGATTGCGCACCTGGTCCAGATCGGAAGGCGAATACGCCCCTTCCTTCTTAAACTCGAAACTCCGGATGTAGATGCCCTCCAGGCCGCTGATGATCTTCTTGACCTGTGCCTCATCGGGGTTCTTCGTGTTGAGGAACTTGGCCGCGAACTGCAGCATGTTGACGTCCAGCGACACGTCGATCTTCTCGGAAGCCTTGCCGTCCAGGTGATCCAGATTGAACTTGAACTGCTGCCCCCAGAGGGTGGCGGCCAGCGCGGCAATCACCACGGCAATCAACGCGACATTGCGAAACAGTCTCATTGTCTCGTTCCCCGAACCAGTTGCGTCTGCACTCGGTTTAACCGGTCTCCCGCGATCCGCATGGCCATCATGACCTGCTCTTTGGCGACCTGTCCCTGATGCCAGCGATACCCCTCTGCCGCCGCGATTCCGACCACCAGCGTCGCCGCGATCCCGATCCATCGCGGCATCGTCTTCACCTGGCGCCGGCGCACGCGGCTTTCGAATCCCGGATCGGGCTCCGTTCGCGCCAGCGCCTGTTTCAGTTCCTCTTCCAACCAGTCCATCACCGTTCTCCCACTCCGCGGCGTTCCAGCTTCTCACGAAGCAGCGCCAGCGATCGCTGTATGTGACTCTTTACCGTACCCAGCGGAATGCCCATGATTTCGGAAATCTCCGTCGGGTCCAAATCTTCCTGATACCGCAGCACCATGGCCATTCGCGGAGCCTCGGGGAGCGTCGCGATCAGGCGCCGCAGCATCCCGCCCAACATCGGATCTCCGGCGGCGGGTTTCACCGACGGCTCCGCCACATCGTCGAGCGCAACCTGCGGCCGCCGCTGCCGTTTGCGCGACGCATCGATCGAGCGCTGCACCGCCACTTTGCGCAGCCAGAAGCCCGCGTGCAGCGGAGATTCCAGCGACGAGAGATTCTTGTGCAGGCTCAGAAAAACGTCCTGCGCGATTTCGTCCGCCAGGTCCCGGTCATGCAGAAAGTGATAGGCCACACTGAACACCATCGCGCGGTGTTCGCGCATCAGTTCGCCGAAATCGCATGCCTGCCGGACCGCGGTCAATCCAATCACTTTTGTGCCATGTACGTTACATTGCTGTTCACGCTGGCGCGGTGAAAGTCCGTGTTCGTCAGATTCACGGAGATCTTCCTCTTGTAAAAGAATACCGCCCTGACCTCGAACTCCCCGCCATAGCTCACTGGAAACCATACACCGTCCTCGAATTTCTGGTAGCTCACCGCAAACCCCAGCCCCTTAATGTCCGTCCCGAGCAGCACCTTCACCGCCCGCGGAATCTTGATTGCGAGCGAGGTATGCACCATCACCGGCTGAAACTCCTCCACGTCGATCAGCGCCTCGCCCTTCCATGCCGCCTCGTCGAAGTCCTGGTGCGGCTTGGGCTCGAACGCCACCCGGTACACGCTCCGTTCGCGATACTGCTCCGCTCCCAGCAGCTTGAAGTTGTACTTACGCTGCTCCTGCGCCGTGAGCGGAAATAACTCGCACCCGATCCCGTCGCGCGAATGGCGGTCATCCGTCATGTCCTTCGACAGATCATCGATCAGCTGGCCGTCGATATCCATGCCCTTGTACTCATACCCGGGACGGTCGTACGCCACGTACCTGCCCTTGTACTCGTAGCGCCCGTCGAAGTGCGCGAGTTCCTTCGCCGCTCCGTGCGCTCCCGGCGAGACTTGGTACTCCCGGTGCTCTTCCCGCGCCACCTTTCCGTTCCCGCGATGCATCCGCAGGAGCTGCTTCTGGCGGAAGGTGTACTGCCGCCGGAGCTCCTGGGACTGTTCCTGATTGCGGCCCACGCGCTCCATAATCGTCAAGACATCCGGAGTCTGGGCAATCCCGATTGCGGCAATGGCAGCGAAGATGGCGGCGAGCTTCATGTTGGCCTCTCAACAGACCAATACGCCAAACCACCCTCAAGAAGACGCAGAAAGATTAAGCTGGAAGACGCATGCCGCTTCGCTGCCTGATTATTTTGTTGGGGATCGCCTGCGCCGCCGCCGCGCAACCGCAGGGCCGCCGGATGACCGTCCGCGTTGCGCAGGCCCGCTCCGCCGTGCGCGCTCCGATTGCGTTCCGCGCCGTGGGAGCCTTCGGGGACGCCATGCAGCACCGCGTGCGAGCCTCTGCCGACGGCGTCCATTGGACCGATTGGCTTCGTTCCGAGCCGGATAGCGAATCCAGCAGTTTGGTCTGGTTCGAGACGGCGCAGCGCTTTCTTCAAGTCGAAAACCCGTCGGGCGATCTCACCTTCCTCTTCATCGATCCCGGCGCAACACCGCCGGCCGAGACCCTCACCGGCCCGCCCTTCGTCACGCGCGCTCAATGGGGTTGCACCCTGGAGACCTGCCCCGCTAAGGATCCGCCGGTCTACACCACCGTCACGCACCTGATCGTCCACCACACCGACGGCGCGAACACGGCCGGCGATTGGGCGGCGGTGGTGCGTTCCATCTGGGTGCTCCACGTTCAGGGCAACGGGTGGAACGACATCGGGTACAACTACCTGATCGCTCCCAACGGCGTGACGTACGAAGGCCGAGCTGGCGGCGATGGAGTCCTCGGCGCGCACTTCTCCTCCGTCAACGGCGGCACGATGGGCGTCTCCCTGCTCGGCACATACTCCACAGTCCCAATCACCCAACAGGCGCGCGACACCCTGCGCGATATGCTCGCCTGGCAGGCGGCGAAGTGGTCGATCGATCCGCAGGCCGAGCGACTGCACACCTCCAGCGGACTCACCCTGCGCACCATCAGCGGACATCGCGACGCCAACCTCGCGTCAGGCGCCACCGAGTGTCCCGGCAACGCGCTGTACAGCATTCTCCCCGCTCTGCGCGTCGACCTCGGTCAGATCGTCGCCGGCGCCTGCCCCTCGACGCTCTCCACGGAGAACGTGTGCGCGCCGCCCGAAGGCGGAACGATCGCGGTCGACGTCGCGGCCGCGTGTCCCGTCACCGCCGCCGGGCCGGCATCGTGGGCACAGGCCACCGTGAACGGTTCGAAGGTCTCCCTGAACGTCGCCCCAAATACCGGCCCTCGCCGCAGCACGCAGTTCGCGATCGCCGGACGTACGCTGACCATCGTCCAGGCGGCGCCCGGACAATGGCCGGCGCCCTGCGTCGCCGCGCGCGGGGTGGTCAGCACCGCCAACGATAGCGGCCGTCCCGTAGTCGCCGGCTCGCTCGTTTCCATCTACGGTGCGAATCTCGCGACGCAGACCGCCGTCGCTGGCACCATCCCGCTTCCGAGTACGCTCGGAGACGTCAGGGTGACCGTCGACGGACGCACCGCGCCGCTCTATTTCGTCAGCCCCGGACAGATCAATCTGCAACTCCCGCCGCAGACCAACATCGGTTCGGCGCGCGCGATCGTCACCGCGAACGGCATCGCCGGGGCGGAAGTCATGTTCTCGGTCACCGAAGCCA
>JAOAPT010000953.1 GCA_025463045.1 Candidatus Solibacter sp. | reverse complement strand
GTGGCCCCGAACGGGGCCATGAAGAACTCCCTTGAAGAACGTACATCAATCGGAGCCGCGACGGTTACGGAGCGGTGGTCACGCGACCACCGCTCCCTTACGGTCGCGGCTCGGATTGAGAGCTCGGTTCTTCAAGGGAGCACCCACGGCTAATGCGCGCGGCTGGATGGGCCTTCGCAGTCGCCCGATGCTATGATGCGTTTGAATTTATGCGAATCGGTGTAGATATTGGCGGGACGAAAGTGGCGGCGGGGCTCGTCGACGCCACTGGCGCGATCACGAACAAGGTGCGCGTTCCCATGATCTCCTCGGGGACTTCGGCGGCCGGATTTGGCGCGGTCGTGGACGCCATCGAAGCGGTTTTTGCCGCCGCCCCGGAAGCGCGGGCCGCCGTCACCGGCATCGGACTCTGCGCTCCAGGGCCGCTGGACCCGAAACGCGGAGTGGTCATCAACCCGCCGAACGTACCGTGCTGGCGCGGCTTCCCGCTGGCGGCCGAGGTGGAGCGCGTCTTCGGCGTGCCGGCGCGCCTGGATAACGACGCGAATGCGGCCGGCCTCGCAGAGGTGTTGTGGGGCTCCGGGCAAGGGAACGCCAGCGTCTTCTATGCGACGCTCGGCACGGGAGTCGGCGCGGGGATTATTTTCGACCGGAAAATCTACCACGGCCGCACCGGCGGCGCCGCCGAGGGAGGACACGTGACCATCGATTATCGCGGACCGCGCTGCGGCTGCGGCAAATTCGGGTGCATCGAAGCGCTCGCCTCCGGGCCTGCAATCGCGCGCCTGGCGCAGACGAGACTCGCCAGAGGCAAGGCATCGCGTATTGTCGAACTGGCCGGCACGCTGGACAATGTCCGCACGGAACATGTCGGGCAGGCATTCCGCGAAGGGGACCGCATCGCGCGGGAAGTACTCGACGAAATCGCGCTGCTGCTCACCGTGTGGTTGGGTACGATCGTCGATCTGCTGGAGCCCGATTGCATCGTGGTCGGGGGCGGCGTCGCCGAGATGATGTCGCCTTATTTCGAGCAGATCTCCTGCACGCTGCCGAAATGGTCGATCAATCAGCGCGCTGCGGAGATCCCGATTGTAATGGCGCGCTACGGCGCCGATGCGGGGATCGCGGGCGCGGCCTCGCTCTGCGAGTAGCGGCTATCGTTCCGACGGCCCGTCGAGCAGTTGCGTGGACGAAGCTGGGCCGAGCACCGTCCAATCCTTCAGCGTCCACACCACCTTTTTCGCTGGGGTTACTTCGATCAGTTGGAATGTGTTCGGCCACTCCGCGCTCGGCAGGCTACCCGCCCAATTGTTGATCAGCGTGTTCCCGTTCGCCAATCGCGAGACCTCCTGGACGGTGAGGAGCGGGATGCCGGGCAGGTCGTCTTTGTTGATCTCCCACACCGTCTCGCCCTTCGGGTTCACCTCGCGCACGTAGCCGCGCTGATTGCCGCTGATCAGCGTATTGCCGTTCTTCAACCGTACGGCGGCCCACGCCGAGGGCGCATCGACGCTCCAGACTTCCTTCCCGTCCGGGGTATACTCCACAACCTTGCCGAGATCCATATGGGCAACCAAAAGATTGCCCTTTGCAGTCATCCGGATGTGGCGGAATTGCCCGTGCGTGCCGGTTGGCACGCGCGTCGGCAGCACCCATTCCCGTTCGACGCGATTGGTCCGCTTGTCGATGACGAGCGCCTTCGCGGGATTTCCGTTCCGCATGATCAAGACGCGATCCGCATCGACGGGCCAGGTAGTGTGGATCTCGGTTCCGGCGGGGCCATCGTAGTTCCAGACGATTTTCTTATCCGGCGTGATTTCGCTGGCGCCAAACTGCCGCGAGAAGAGAATGTTCCCGTTGGCGAGCTGGCTGCAATCGCCAAGTTCGCCCTTCAACGGATTGGTGTACGACCACACCACTTTGCCCTCGCGGACAATGTGCATCACCTGGTTCGACGTGCTGCGATGCTGCCATTCGCCGCAGTAGAGAAACGAGTGCTGCGCGAAGGCCGTGGCACTCAACAGGAAAGCACCGGCGAAGAATCGCATGACCGTATAGTAGGAGAGTGGCAACCTATCAGGCAATAGCGGCGGTCAGCGCGGCGATCCGCGGCGTCCTCGCGAGCGCGGCGATTCCGGAGATCGCGGGCGCGGAGTTTCAGGTGGTCAACGCCGACAGCCTGCAATCCCCGATGGCCGATGGCGTCGCCGTTTTCCTCTACCGCGTGACGGAGAGCGCTGTGATTCGCACGCGGCGTACCCTGGATCTCCACTACCTGATCAACGCGTGGAGCGCGGACCCGATACGGCAACAGCTCCTGCTCGGTTGGGCGATCCAAGTATTAGACGGCACATCGATCCTCACCCCAAGCCTGCTCAATGCCGCATCGCCGGGAGTGTTTCAACCGGACGAAAGCGTTCAGCTCATGGCCGAGACGCTCGCGATGCAGGATGAATCCGCGTTGTGGAATGCCGTTCGCGCGCTGCAGCAGCCTTCCGCCGCCTATCTCGCACGCGGCGTGCGGATCGGGTAGCCCCTATTCGATCCAGCCGCCGCCGAGCACGACATCGTCATCGTAAAAGACGGCGCCCTGACCGGGAGTGACGGCGCGCTGCGGCTCGTCGAATACGACCTCGACGCGATCGGTATCCGCCGTCGCGATCAGGGTCGCGGCGGCCGGAGTGTGGCGATTACGGATCTTCACCTGCGCGCGCACCGGCGCTCCGGCCGCGACGCCCGCAATCGAAATCCAGTTAACGTCCTTCGCGAAAAAACTGCCGCGCAGCAGGTCGTCGTTGCCGCCGACGACGACTTGGTGGCTCGCCGGATTAGTGGAGATCACGTACAGCGGCTCGCCGGTTGCGACGCCGAGCCCCTTGCGCTGCCCCACGGTGAAGCGATGCACGCCTTCGTGACGTCCGAGGGTGCGCCCATCGGTGGTGACGATCTCGCCCGACGTCTCTTCCACCGCGACGCCCTTCTCCTTGAGATAGGCGCTCATGAATGCGGCGTAATCGCCGGAGGGCACGAAGCAGATCTCCTGGCTATCGCCCTTTGCGGCCACGGCGAGATCCATCGTACGCGCCATCTCGCGCACCTCCGGCTTGTTCAACTCACCGAGCGGAAACAGCGTGCGGGCCAACTGCGCCTGCGTCAGGCCGAAGAGAAAATACGTCTGGTCTTTGGAATCGTCCACGGCGCGCAGGAGTTGATAGCGGCCGGTCGCCTCATCGCGGCGGACGCGCGCGTAGTGACCGGTCGCCATGTAGTGCGCGCCCACGGAATCCGCCATCTCGAGGAAGCGATCGAACTTGATGTAGTTGTTGCAGAGGGTGCAGGGAATCGGCGTGCGGCCGGCGAGATACTCCTCGACGAACGGCTTCACGACATGCTCTTCGAACTGCTGCTCGAAGTTGACGACGTAGTAAGGAATGCCGACCTGTTCGGCGACGCGGCGGGCATCATACACGTCGTCCAGCGAACAGCAGCGCCCGGTCGCACCTTCCACGGCGAGTTCCGGTAGTCGGCGCTGGTTCCACAACTGCATCGTCATACCGACGACGGTCCGGCCTTCGCGAACGAGGAGCGCGGCGACGACGGAGCTATCCACGCCGCCGCTCATTGCAACTGCGATGGGCTGCTCAGGCATGCACCGAAATCCTGCGCAGATGCGCCACGCTGGCCCCGATCGCCTCGATCAACGCGTCCACCTGCTCGACCGTGTTCGCGCGTCCCAGCGAGAAGCGCATGCTGGCGCGCGCCCGATCGTCCGTGAGTCCGATCGCCTTCAGCACGTGCGATGGCGAAAGCGCTCCGCTCGAACAGGCCGCTCCGGTGGAGACGGCGAAGCCGCGGAGGTCGAGCGCAATCACCATTGCCTCGCCATCGATGCCGTCGAAGTAAATGTTGCTCGTGTTGGCCACGCGATTCCAGCGCGAGCCGTTGATGCCCGTGCCGGGAATGCGGTCGAGCACCGTGTTCTCCAGGCGATCGCGCAGCATGCCGAGCCGCTCTGTTTCCTCGCCGAGCCGCCGTCCCGCGAGTTCCGCCGCCGCGCCGAATGCCGCGATGCCCGGCACGTTTTCCGTTCCCGGCCGGCGATCGCGTTCGTGATGTCCGCCGTATGCGATCGGGAACATGCGCGTGCCCTTGCGCACGTAGAGCGCACCCACGCCCTTCGGCGCGTAGAGCTTGTGGCCGCTCATCGTGTACAGGTCCGCGCCGAGGGCCTGCACGTCGACCGGAGTTTTGCCGAGCGCCTGCACGCCGTCGACGTGCAGGACCGCGCCGGCGTCGTGCGCAATCCGCGCAATCTCCGCGACGGGTTGGATCGTGCCGAGCTCGTTATTCGCGTGCATGATCGAAACCAGCACCGTGTCCGGCCGGATCGCGCGCTGAACGTCGTCCGGGTTGACGATCCCGTTCCCGCCCACTCGCAGGCAGGTCACGTCCACGCCTTCTTCACCAAGTTGCTTGAACGGCATCAGCACCGCCGGATGCTCGATCGCGCAGGTGATCATGTGCTTGCGCGGTCCCGCCGCCGCGCGCGTCACGCCGAAGATCGCAAGATTGTCGGCCTCCGTGCCGCCGCTCGTAAACACGATCTCGGTCGCCGACGCGTTGATCAGCGCCGCCACCTGCCGCCGCGCCGCCTCCAGACGCTGCTTGGCCGCTTGCCCGAAATGATGGATGCTGGACGCGTTACCATACGTTTGACCGAGGCACGCCATCAGCGTCTCCATAACTTCCGGCGCTACAGGTGTTGTGGCGTTGTGGTCGAAGTAGAAGTGCTGCACTTAAACCCATTTTACCAATGACGCGACCAATTCTGACCCTGACCACCGATTTCGGCCTGAGCGACCACTTTGTCGGCACGATGAAGGGCGTGATTCTCGGCATCTGCCCCGAGGCGCAGATCGTCGACATCGGTCACGATGTGACACCGTTCGAGATTGCCGAAGGCGCGTACCTGATTGCGCAGGCGTGGCGCTACTTTCCGAAGAAGACGGTGCACGTCGTGGTGGTCGACCCCGGCGTCGGCACGGCGCGCCGTCCGATTCTGGTGGAGGCCGGCGGCCAGTATTTCATCGGACCCGACAACGGCGTGCTCTCGATGGTCTACCTGCGGGAGAAATGCAAGGTACGCCTGATCTCAAACGAAAAGTTCTTTCGGCATCCGGTGAGCCGGACGTTCCACGGACGCGATATCTTCGCGCCCGTCGCCGCGCACCTCGCCGGCGGAGTCGCTCCCGCGCGCTTCGGCAAATTGATGGAAGACTATCTCAAGCCCGAGTTCGAAAAGCCTCACCGCGCCGGCAAGCGCACCTGGATTGCGCGCATCCTGAAGATCGACCGCTTCGGCAACATCATCACCAACATCCACACCGACGATTTCGGCGACCTGGCTACGCGCAATTTTTCCCTCTCGTTAGGCCCACAGACCGTGACGGTGCTCGCGCAGAATTACGCGCAGTGCGCATCCGGCGAGCTGTTTTTGATTTTGGGAAGCTCGGGCTATTACGAAGTGTCGTTGAGTCAGGGCAGCGCCGCGAAGTACATCAAATGCGAGCCTGGCGCAGCGATCGAACTGATGGTGTGGTAGCTGTAAAATCTACTTCAGCCACTCGTCAAGCGGTATGCCGCTGCCTTCGATAATGGATTTCATCGTGCCAAGCGGCAACACACGACCTCGATGATAGGCGACAATCACCTGTTTTGCGGATTCCGGATGTCTCCACCTTTATGACTGCCGGATCATCCAACCAGCCGAAAGCCCCGGCGTCGAAGGAAGCCGATCACCTGATCTGAGGTGAGCCGCGGCGTCCCGCGTTCACCCAACCGTCACCTCGACCAGTTTGGCGTTTTCCGGCAATTCCAGATCTCCGGGCGACAGATACAGGGCAATGGCCTCCCTGATGTTGTCACGCGCTTCTTCCTCTGTTTCGCCGGCGGTCGCACAACCAGGCAATTCGGGACATACGGCTGAGTAATCACCCGTCTCGGGGTCATGTTCCAGAACTACCCTGAACGTCATATCCACAGTATAGGCCTTCGCCCTGACGGCCTTACCGCACCAGCACGTACTTGCGCTCGACGTGCTTCTTGATCTCGGACAGCTCGAACCACGCGGGCTTGAAGCGCTGGGTGGAGTACAGTTCGGCCTGATCAAAGTAGTGCGGCGAGGCAGTTTCGGCGCTTTCGCCGAGGACGAGGAGCGAATGCGCGTCAGGCTTTTTTCCGAACTCGACGACGCTGACAAAAGTGTCGCCGACGGTGCCGTACATGCGCTTCTCGCCGGGGGCCTCGCGGGTGCCGAAGGTGAAGATCGTGCCGGTGAAAGACGGCGCGCCGGGGACGGGGACGCTCGGGCGGGCGTCGCTGAATTGCTCTTGGGTACCGCTGGAGTGGATGCGCTGCAGGCGATTCACCTCGCCCCACGCGACCTTCCACGTGCCGAATGCTGATTCGAGCGATGCCTTCACCTGCTCGAGCGCGGCCAGTTGAGTCGTGGTGCGCGCGAGGGTTTCCATGCGAACGAAGAGGGTCGTGGGCACGGAGTCGTTGCGTCCGATCTGGTCCCACGCGGCGATCGAAGCGACGAGGTCCGCCAACTTCGCGGCGCGGGGCGCGTCGGTCGTCTTCAGCTTCGCGAACTCCTCGAGCAGTTGCGGCACGCGCGCGGAGGCGATACCGATTTTCGCATCGAGTCCAAGTTTCGTCCACTCGGCGAACGTGAAGCGATGGTCGCCGGCCAGGATCGCTCGCGAACGCTGGGATCGCGGCGTGTCTGGTTCGGGAGCCATATACGCGGGGAAGCGCGATGCCACCGGATTGTCGTCGCCGCCCGACGTAAGAAATGGCGTGGAGTTACAGTTCTGCAGCCAACCGCTCTTGGGATTGAGCACCTGCGGCAGATCGGCGAGCGCGTGAAGACCCTGCCATTCCGTCTCCGGATCGCTGCCATCCACCGGCTTGGTCCAATCGAATTTCGTGGAGCGCTTCGGGATCGCGTTGCCGTGAAGGTAGTAGATGTTGCCCGCGACGTCGGCATAGATCGTGTTCGATCCGGTGAGCGTGACCCGCGCCATCGCGGCCTGAAACTCGCGAAGATTGCGCGCCTTCGCCATCGCCCAGCGCTGTTCCATCACGCCGCCTTGCACCGAGACCGAGCGGACTGCGAGCGCCTTCCCATCGGCGCGAACTCCCAGGACGGGACCGTGGTGCGTCTTGCGAAAGGTGACGCTCCGCATCTCGATGCCGGACGCAGTCTTGACTGCGATCGCCTCCGTCCACGACTCCGCCTTATCGAGTTTTTCCAGGTAGACATCGGCCGTGGAGGCGTAATTGTTGGTGTGGCTCCAGCCGAGAAAGCGATTGTGGCCGGAACGGATGTAAGGCGTGCCGAGAATCGCAAAGCCCGATACATCGAGGCCCTCGCCGGAATGTAGATGCGCCTCGTAGCGCTGTCCGCCGCCGAAGAAGCCGACGTGCGGGTTGATCAGCAGCATGGCGTGGCCGGTGGTGGTCCGCGACGGCGACACGGCCCACATGTTCGAGCCCTCGTCGGGATCTTCCAGCCCGCCGGTGTCTGGCGCTGTCCCGGCGAGCTCCGGAAAGGCGCGGGCGCGGTCCGCAACCGTGATCCCAGTGCCCGCTGGTCCGCGATGCTCCTCCATGAGGATGAACCACGGCTCCCACTGTTTGATCAGTCGTGGCTTCTCGGGATGCTCCCGGATGTACGCATTGACTCCCGCGGCGAACGCGTCGCAAAGCGCACGCAGCTTCGGATTCGCGTGCGCGTAGTGCTCCTTAGCGAGCCGCGGCGATTCGTATGCGCGAACGAGAATGTCGCTCGAGAGACCGCGCGGTCCATCGAGTTCCGCCGCGCGTCCGAGGAGACGAATGTAGTCCTCTTCGAGCTGCCAGAAGTTGTCTTCGGCCTGCGCGTACATCAGCCCGAAGGCCGCGCCGGCGTCCGTCC
>JAOAPT010000944.1 GCA_025463045.1 Candidatus Solibacter sp. | reverse complement strand
GGCTGTCTGGTCAAGGTGAAGACGGCGATGGGATCTCCGCCGCCGCAGCCGGGGAGTTCCAGGGGGACGGTCAGTACGAGCGCCGTGAGGATGAGGAACATACCACGTCTTAGTGCCATCGACGTACCTCGCGAACCGCGGTATCGAAATCGGCGCGCGTCCAGGGACGCGGGTTGAAGATGTACAGTCGCGACGCGGTGGGCGGTGCGTGGAGCGGCTCGTCGGTCGAAGTACCGGCGCTCGAGCGGCAGAGCGCGGGGCGAAATTCGCGGGCGGGCTGCGCGCCGGGGCCCATGCGGAAGAGCATCGGGACGGCTTCTGCGACGGGGAGTCCGTCGATCCAATGATCGGACTCGCACCAGGAGGCGAGGGCGGTGATGGAGAGCGGCAGACCGGCGGGGAGATCGCGGCGGACGCGCTCGAGGACGTCGCGATAGAAGGCACGCTGTGAGAGCGTCGCGTCGAAATCGACTTGCAGGGCGCTTATGCCGGGGATCGATGCGGCGTCTGTGATCGCGGTGGCGACGGAGTTCGCGGATGGTAGCGGCGAGCGGTCGGACTCGACGCGGACGACAGCGATCAGGGTCGCGCCGGGCGTGTAGCGCAGCGGATTAAGACGTGGCTGCACGGACACGCGCGCGTTACGGAGGGACACGGTGCGCGCGAGGAACGCAACGCCCGTTGTCCGAGGATCGATGAAATCGAGGTTCTCGGGGCGCTCCCAGGCCCAGAGAAAAACATGCGGAAATCCTGGCAGGGGATCGGGTTGGCGCGGCCAGAGCAGGGCGATAGCAGCCAGGGCGAAGAGGGCTGCGAGTGTCTTCATGCCGCCGGTTGAGGCACTTTACTGGCCTACGCGGTGGCTTCGGCCATGGTGCCGTACATCGACATGATGGTGTCGACGCCGGTCATGCTGAAGATGCGTTTGATGCGCGGATTGGCGCCGACCAGTTTCAGCTCGCCGCCGGCCTTCTTGGCGTTCGTCAGGCAGGAGACGAGCATGCCGATGCCGGAGCTATCGACGTAGTCCAGGCCGGTGATGTCGAGAACGAACGTCTTCACGTCCTTCTGCAGCATGCCTTTGATCGCTGCGTCGAGTCGCTCGGTTTCCCCGCCCAAGGCCAGCCGGCCCGAGATCGTAACGACACCTACGCCTGAATCCAACTGCTTCGCTTCGACTGACATTGTTCGATCATACACAATCCGCGCGGTCAAGGCTGACAGGTCGGGCACCAGAAACTAATGCGGCCATCGGCGCGGTGTTTGGCGGAGCGGATGGGAGTGGCGCAGCGGCGGCAGGGCTGTCCGGCGCGGCCGTAGACCCAGAGATTTTCCTCGGCGTCGGCGCGACCGGTGGTGCGGCGATGGGGCATGAAGGTGACGATCTTGTCGCCGGAGGATTCGGTGACGTTGGCCTGGAGAAATTTGCGCGCGGTCGCGATCAGGTTTTCGAGATCGTTGCGCGAGAGCGTGCCGACGAGGCGGAAGGGATTCAACCCGCAGGCGAAGGCGACTTCGCTCTTGAAGACGTTGCCGAGTCCGGCGATCAGTTGTTGATTGAGGAGCGCGAGGCCGAGTTCGAGATCGGGACGGGAGGCGAGGTTGGCGATGGCGGTGGCCGCGTCGAAATCGGCGGCGAGCGGGGCAGGGCCGAGCCTGTTGAAGCCTTCGCGGCGCGCGAGAGAGTGGGCAGTGTGGAACTCGGCGACGGGGACGTTGAAGGCAACGGCGAGGATCGCAGGCGTCTCGATCACGACGCGCATGTGGGTGCGGTGCCTCTGCCAGCGCTCGCCGGGGCGGTAGATGTGCCAACTGCCGCTCATCAGCATGTGGGTGAGGAGGATGAGATCGCCGGAGAAATGGATGAGCAGCCACTTGCCCTGCGACTCGACCTTTTCGACGATGCGTCCGGCGATGGGCGTGTCGTAATCGACGCGTTCGAGTTTGGGGAGGACGGATTCGAAGCGCGTGACTGGCTGTCCGGCGAGTGCGCGCTGGAGCGTGCGGGCGGTGCGGAAGATGGTGTCGCCTTCAGGCATGGGGGACTCGGGTCGAAATGCCGATCGGAGCCGCGACCGTAAGGGAGCGGTGGTCGCTTGGCAGGCGGCGCGGCGCTCCCTGACGGTCGCGGCTCTGACTGGCGCTCGCGTTTTTTGTGGGGGTTCGCGGGCGGAACGCGTGAGTCGGCAGGGGCGAGGGAGGCGGCGTCTTCCTCGTGCCCACCGCTCCCTGACGGTCGCGGCTCGGATTGGCGCGCGCGCTTTGCATGCGCGGGCGGCTCGCGTGCGTTGGCAGGGGCGAGGGAGGGGGCGTCTTCCTCATGTGACAGGCGCTCGCGCGCGGCGACAGGCGGCGAACGACGATCGCCTGTCCCACTGAGTCAAGCATGGTGGACGGGCTCCAGGCGGCGCATTTGGAAGCCTGTTGCGGAAAGGATGAAGCCTGCGTCTTCCAGGAAACGCGCGAGGAAGTGTTCGCGCGCGGGGGCGTCGTTGATTTCGCCGATCAGGAGTCCACTGCGGCGTCCCTGCCAGCGGACCGCGACGTCGGCGAGCTTGGTGGCGAGCGCCTTGGCGAAGCGGGTGCGCTCGGGTTCGTTCTCCGGGAGGATGACGCGGATTGCGGGATTGCGGCGGCGGAGGAACGCGGATAAACGGCCATCGATGAGCACGACGCTCGCTCCGGCGGCGCGCGCCATCTGGTGATTTGCGCCGGGCCATGGGAGCAGGCTGCCATACGGGTTCGCGGGATCGTTCGCGGAGAGGTGTAGCACCTCGGGGATGTCTGGCTCCGCGCGGAGACCGCGCAGCATGTCGACGGCGGCGGTCATCGCGAACTGAGCGGCGCCGAGCCCTTCGACGAACATGCCGCGGCGGATCCAGCCGTTCTCTTCCATCGTCTTCAGCGCGGGATAAATCGCGGGATAGCCGCCCGAAATAGTTTCGGCGGATGCCGTTTCGCGCATCACGATGCCGTGGCGGACGAGGAGTTGCTGCGCCTGGTTGGCGCTCCACTCGGTTTGCGTGACGCCGGGGCCGATGCGCTGCGCGACGAGCGACCAGCGGCCTTCGCCTGCCTGCGCGCTTCCGGTGCGCGCGCGGAAGCGGCGGAGGAATTCGGGCGAGCCGGGCGGACCGTCGCGGAGATCGCGGCGCCCGCGTTCGGCATCCTTGCCGTGGAGGAGATTGCGCAGGGGATGGAAGGTGTCGTTGGTGACGACACCGGCCCACACGAGTTCCCATAGCGCATCCTGCGTGTCGTTCGGGAAGCCGCCGCCGGCGGCGTGATGGAGCGTGCTGAAGAAGCTCGCGCCAAGTTGACGGAGGAGATCGGCGAGCAGGAGCGCACGCTGCGAAAGTTCCGGCGAAGGCGTCGGCGCGAGGAGGCGCGGGAGCGAATCCGCGAGATAGAGCGAGACGCGTCCATCGCGATCGCCGAGCGGTTCGCGACCGATCCAGACGACGCTGCCGCTCGCCATCAGGGCGTCGAGATCGGCGGGTTTGTAGTCACTCACGCGCGCCGGTAGGATCTCGCGTTCGAGATCGGAGATGGGAAGCGCGGCACCCTGGAGGAGTTCGATGGTGTCGAGCAGGGCGTCGAGTCCGCGGCGCGGAACGGTCACGCCCTGCCAGCGCGTGAGCATCCGCGCGAAGGTGTACTGTTCGGCGGGCACGACTTCGCGGCGCAGGCGGGCGAGCGTTTTCCGGCGGATCTGCTGGAGCACGTCGGGGTCGCACCACTCGCGATGCACGCCCTCTGGACGGAACTCGCCTTCGAGCAGTTTGCCATCGAGATGCAGGCGGCGGAGCGCGGTGTCGACCTGCGCGGCGGCGAGCCCGTAGCGCGCGGCGACGTCCTGCGTGGTGAACGGACCGTGGGTACGAGCGTAGCGCCGGAGAAGTTCGAGCAGCGGCCGGTCGGTGGGCTGGAGGAAAACGTCGGCGAGTCCGGGCGGAAGCGGGGTGCCGACGGCATCCCGATAGCGCGCGGCGTACTCGACGGGGATGTAGCGCGATTCGCCGGCGATGCGCACGCGGACGGCGCGGCGCGCGGCGGTGAGCGTCTCGATCGATCCGCCATCGTTGCGCGCGGCGATTTCGTCCTTTGTGAGATCGCCGAGGCGGAGGAGGAGATCGTGGAGCGCGTCGGTGTGGCGCGCGTGATATTCGGGGTCGAGCGCCTGAAGCTGCTGCTCGACTTCTTCGAGCGCGGCTTTGTCGAGCAGTTCGCGGAAGTCGGTGCTGCCAAGGATTTCCTCGAGCTGCGATTGATCGATGGAGAGCGCCTGCGCGCGCCGTTCGGCGAGAGGCGCGTCGCCATCATATATATAGTTCGCGATGTAGGAGAAGAGCAGCGCTCCGGCGAAGGGCGAGGGCTTAGGCGAATCGACGGAGGTGACGCGGATCGTGCCGCGCTGAACCTCCTTCAGTATGGCGGTGGCGGCTTCGAGGTCGAAGACTTCGCGGACGCACTCGCGATAGGTCTCGAGCAGCATGGGAAAGCTCGAGTAGCGAGTGGCGACGGCGAGCAGGTCGGCGGCACGTTTGCGCTGTTGCCAGAGCGGCGCGCGGATTCCGGCGCGGCGTCTTGGCAGGAGCAGCGCGCGGGCGGCGGCCTCGCGGAATTTGGCGGCGAAGAGCGACGTGCTGCCGAGCTGTCGCAGTACGAGCTCTTTCAGTTCAGAGGGCGAAGGCAGCAGCCACTCGGTCTCGAGCGGCTCTTCGGATTCGGGCATGCGGAGGACAAAGCCATCGTCGTTCCACATGGACTCGGCTTCGATGCCGCGCTCGGCGCGCAGCTTGGCGGTCGCCGCCATGCACCACGGGGCGTGGACGCGGCTGCCGAATGGGGTGAGCACACAGACGCGCCAATCGCCGAGCTCGTCGCGGCAGCGCTCGATGACGATGTCGCGATCGCTGGGCACGCGTCCGGTGGCGGCAGCCTGCTCTTTGAGATAGCGCATCAGATTTTCGGCGGCGTTGGCGTCGAGGCCGTGATCGTCGACGAGGCGGGAGAAGGCGGCGCCGCTCGGCATGTCGAGCAGCTCGCGCGTCATCTCGCCGATCTCGCGGCCGAATTCGGCGGGGCGCCCGGCGCTGTCGCCGTGCCAGAAGGGCATCTTGCCGGGCTCGCCGGGGGCGGGGGAGACGGTGACGCGATC
>JAOAPT010000939.1 GCA_025463045.1 Candidatus Solibacter sp. | reverse complement strand
CCCGAGAGCATGCCGGTCCGGAACCTGGAACAGTCCGCGCGCCGGCTCGGTCCGGCGGACCTCGCCGCACTTCGCGGAACATTGCACACCTGGGCGGAGAATGATGCGGTCCTCGCACCCGCGTCGGGCAATGTGTTTTTGAGCGAGCTGACTGAGATCTCGCGCCAACTGAGTCAACTGGCCGCGATCGGGCTCGAATCACTCGAGTATCTCCAGAGTGGGAAAACCGCGCCCGATAACTGGGTCGCTGAAAAGAACCAGGCGCTGGCCACGATGGACCGGCCCAGCGCCGAAGTGATGCTCGCCGCCGTACGGCCGGTGCGGCTCCTGGTGGAAGCCGCTTCCAAACGCAATCAGGGAGTCTTAAGGAGGTGATTATGAGAACAACGGAAACGAATCTTACAAGGCCTATCGGTGTACTGGCATTGCTGATTGCGATGCTCATGACGATTTCGTCCGCACTATTTGGACAGGAAGCGAGCGGCGTAGTGACCGGGAAGATAACCGACCCATCCGGCGCCGCCGTCATTAACGCCGACGTTACGGCCCGTGATGTCGATCGCGGCACCGTACGGTCCACAAAAACCAATGAAGGCGGCATATACAACTTCGCCCGCCTTCCGATCGGGCGTTATGAAGTAAAGGTGCAGGCGCCCGGCTTTCAGACCGCCCTGCGCACCGCCTTCCCGCTCGAACTGAACCAGACCGCCAGGGTCGACCTTGCGCTCACGCTCGGCGCAATTTCGCAGCAGGTGGAGGTCTCCGATGCCATTCCCGCGTTGCAGACGCAGACCACGGAGGTCAGCACCGTCATGGAATCCAGCGCGATCGCCAACCTGCCCCTCGAAACCCGCAATTATAACCAGCTCACGCTTTTGGTCCCAGGCGCGATCACCATCAGTCCGGCGTCTTTCAACACCGGGCAGAAGACCTTCAACGCCGCGCGTCCCAACCTGAACGGCAATCGCGAGCAAGCCAATTACTACCTACTCGACGGCATGGAGAACATCGAGTTCGTGGATAACAATGTGGCCTACTCGCCCAATGTGGACGCGATCCAGGAATTCAGCGTCATCACCAATAATCCGAATGCCGAGTTCGGCCAATTCCTCGGCGGTGTGATCAACGTCAGTATGAAATCGGGCACCAACCGGTTCCACGGCAATCTCTTCGAATATCTGCGCAACGATTTCTTCAACGCCAACGAGTGGTCCAACAACTTCAACGGGCTGCCGACGCCCCGCCAGCGCTGGAACGAGTACGGCGGCACGATCGGCGGCCCCATCCGCAAGAACAAGCTGTTCTTCTTCGCCGACTACCAGGGCTCGCGCTTTGACCTGCCCGCCAGTTCCACGCCGAAGACCACGTTCACCTCGCGCAACGTTTCCGGCGATCTCTCCGATCTCGGGGTGACCCTGCACTATCCCGGCACCAACGTCCCCATGCCCGCGAATCTCACGCAGGCTGCCGTTTGCACCGCGGGGCAGACGATGGGCGTGAATCCCTGCATCAGCGGCCTCAGCGCCACCGCGCTCAAGATCGCCGCCGCCCTGCCGAAACCCACGCTGCCCGGTCTCGCGGGCGGCACGGCGAACAACTTGAACAACGTGGTGCAGAACTACACGCACGGCAACCAGGGCGATATCAAAATGGATTGGGCACCTTCGGAGAAGGACCACCTGTTCGCGCGCTACTCGCAGCAGCACATCGATAACCCCGTCGTGAACAGCGAAGTCTTCCAGTACAGCGGCAGCGGCAGCAATGTCTTTCCTCTGCAACAAGCGGTGCTGGACTACACGCGCACCATTCGCCCGACACTTCTGAACGATTTTCGCGTAGGCATGAACTACTTCCCTGCCGAGGCCAATGTGCAGGCTCTCTCCACCAACGCCGGCGCAAACCTCATACCCGGCCAACCTACGCCATACCTTCCGGGCCTCTCGTTCGCGAGTTCCAAGCTCGGCGGGCAGCTCAATGGCCCCTTCGCGTTTGGCACCACCGACGGTCCCGAAGTCTTCCACCAGACCGCGATCCAGTTGTCCGACACCGTCATCTGGACGCGGAACGCCCATAGCCTGCGCATGGGCCTGCAGATGATCCGCTACCGCAACAACTACATTCCGGCCACCAGCAATGACGGCGCTGCAGGACAAATCGGCTTCAACGGCACCTACACCGGCTACTCCGAAGCGGACTTCTTTCTCGGCCTGCCCTCATACATGGGCTATGGCCTGGGCTTCGCCGGCACGGTGGGACAGCGCAATTGGGCGGCCGGTGCGTTCGTGCAGGACGATTGGCGCATCACCCCGCGCGTCACCATCAACTTCGGAGTTCGCTGGCAGCTCTTCACGCCGATCTACGAAGTCCACGACCGCATGACCAACTTCGGCATGTACAGCGGCCAGATCATGCTCGCCGGGCAGAACGGCAACAGCCGCGCCCTCTACAACCAGTACAACGGCATCGCCAACTTCCTCCCGCGGTTGGGTGTCGCGTGGAGTGTCGATAGCAAGACGGTGGTTCGCGCCGCTTTCTCCCGGTCCAGCTTCCAGGAGGGTACCGGCGAATTCAATCGCCTTCCGACCAATGCACCGTGGAATGTCGATCTCGTCGGCCAGTGGGGCGGCGTCGGCGCCAACGGCGGGATACCGGCCAATCAGGTCACGCTCGATCAGGGCTTTGCCGCGCTCGGCGCCACCAGCGGCTGCACCGTCCAGAATGTCGCGTCGGCGCCGGCCTCGTGTTTCGCGGGAGTCCGGATTCACGCGACCGATCCGAATTACCGTCCCGCAGTTTCCAATCAGTGGAACTTCACGCTTCAGCGACAGCTCACCAGTTCTTTGACGGTGCAGGCCGGGTATGTCGGACAGCACACCGATCACCTCGCCGCGATCTACAATATGGGCCAGAATTTCCTAAACGCGGACGGGACCGCCAGACCGGGTCCGTACCTCGCTGGGAATCCGGCGCTGAAGAACGCCGGCACCGGCCAGCAGCGGCTCAACACGTCCACGGCGATCCAGAATTACAACGGTTTGCAACTGACGGCCATGGAACAACTGGCGCATGGCTTGACCTTCCGCTTCAATTACACATGGTCGAAGTGCCTCACTAACAATCAGGGTTACTACGGAAGATATGGCAACGCCGCGCCTGCGCAGACCACGGCGGACGTTGCGTTCCAATCCTACGTGTACAACGTGCATCTCGACTACGGCCTGTGCGACGCCGATGTCACCCATGCCTTCAACGGCTACGTGAATTACGATCTGCCGTTCGGCCGCGGACGCGCCTTCGGCAGGAACGTGAACAAGGCCGTCAACGCGGTGATCGGCAATTGGCGTTACGATACGATCGTCACCGTGCACGGCGGCCTGCCGATTTCGATGATCCAGTTCGGCAACGACCCCACGGGCGCTTACTTTCAGCCGCGGCCCGATTGCCTCGCGCCTTCTCACGCGACTCCGTTCAAGAACTTCGTCGGTGGAGGATACGTGTGGTTCGATCCGCTCACCATGGCGATCCCCGGCCCCGGCAAGCTCGGCAACTGCCCCATATCGAGCGAGCGCGGCCCCGGGTTGAGGCAGATCGATATGAGCCTTTCCAAACGCTTCGTGATCAGCGAGAGCAAATTCGTGGAGTTTCGCTTTGACGCGATCAATGCCTTCAACACGCCGATCTTCGCGCTCTCCGGTTATGCCACGGATGTGTTCCCCGGCGGTGGAATCGATAAGTCGAAGTACGGCGTCGATCCGACCTACACGGCCGGCATCCCGACTGGAGTCGTCAACAGTTCGCAGGGTGCGCGGAATCTGCAATTTGCATTGAAGTTCCACTTTTAGAAGCGCGCGGCAGACCCCGGTCAAGCCTCCTGGCCGGGGTCTGCGCGGGTGCGTGCCCGCCTTTTTCAATGCGCACAATGAGTGTTTAGTGGCCCGATACCGTCCTCCCTGCTCGCCTCCCACCATCCTTCCGTTATCTGATCTTCCGATATCTGTTGCGTTTCTAAACTCACTCCCTTAGTGAGTCACTCCCGTCGACGCGTTTAGGGGCAATATCGGTGGGAACACGGAGGCGGCCCCCGTCGGATACAGGGGCAGGGCGGTTCGACGCCGGTACCGTGCTTACCATCCCTGCCTACGCGACACACCGACTACACACGAGCCTCAACGATTCGCTGCAAGTTACGAGGCTAAGAGTCGTGATCCGGGCGGGACTTAAACCCGCGACCCTGTGATTAAGAGTCACATCTCCGACGACTGCTGCAGGCCCCTGAAAGCGCAACTAAACGTTTTATCAAGAGTAATTTACGAGGATGCCAGGCACAGTTCGATGCTATGACGGCGGCTATTCAACTCTAATTTTTCGCTCGGGCAGGCTTTAGTCTGGCGCCCGTTGAGCGGCGTCATGAGAGGGGCTTGGAGCCCGGGAATTCCATAGCAAGATGGACCACAGTGTAAGTTCTACGTGGGATCTTGATACCGAGTCTACTAGTCCAATTCTCCTATATCCCGCGTTTTGCAGTGGTTGCGACTTGAGATGGCGTTGGCCACACAATTGCGTTACTAGGCTCGCGATTTGTATGGCGGAGTACCAGCGAGTATCACATGACGGAGTGCCACGGCCGATTTCATCACCAGCCCATTTCAACAAAGGAGAGCAAATGCAACAAGCTCATGCTCCACTACCGCAACAAGCTCACGCTCCACTCCCGAAGGTTGAATACGTTCAAGACTTGCTTCGCTCGTTACATGAAGGGCGGCGGCTGGCTGGCGTGGTGAGGGCGATGGCTCAGGAGATAGAGCGACTCGATGAAGACAACGCTCAACTTCGCGCGGCCGTCCAAATCTATCGCGAGATAGCGCGCGTGTGTAGTGCGCGATCCGCGAGAGGCTCAAAGGAAGAGCATATCTGACTAACGGAGCCAACCGGGGGGCGTCCTAGCTGCACGCCGCGCCGCCGGTCCTCCCGACGAAGGGTTCCTCGACCAAACGAGGTGAGTGAATGCTTTCGCAGGAACGACCGTTCAGCCCCCGCAAACTAATACCTACCCGATCGACAATCTGATCTTCTACGCACGCAATCCCCGCAAGAACGAGGGCCGCGGTCGATGGCATGTGCGGCAGCATTCGGGAGTCCTTGCGGTATTACGCCGCTTTCCGCACACGCAATATCGGGTCATAATTGCCCCATGAGGCCAGGATACAGACTGAAATCGATTTTGCTGGCGTCGGCAATGACGGCGGTGATAGCTGGTGGTTCGGTTGCGACAGACGCGCAGTGTACAGAGGTATTGCAACGTGCCATGGAGGCCAAAAACCCTGAGACGCGGAAGCAGGCGGTGTTCGCGTTAAGCCTGGCGTCCTCCGACGGCGCGCTGCTTAATCAGCTTGAGCAGATGCTGCGGGACAAGGACGTGGAGGTACGTCAAGCAGTTGTTGCGAGCCTTGCGGAAGTAAAGAGCAAAAGTGCCACCTCGGCGTTACATAAGGCTATGGAGGACGAGGTACCTGAAGTGAGTTTCGCTGCTGCCAAGGTACTTTGGGCACGGCGCGATCCCGCCGGCAAGGCTGCGTTGCTGGCTGTACTCGCCGGGGAGAGCAAGAGTTCTTCGAACTTTCTCTCCAAGCAGAAGCGCGAAGCTCTGCGCATGATGCACACGCCGCGAACCGCGTTTTTGTTTGCCTTGCGGCAAGGTGTAGGATTCGCGCCGGTCCCGGGGCTGGGCGAAGGGATTGCATCCATGCAGGGAATCCTCACTGACTCGGGAGTCTCGGGGCGTGCGACGGCTGCATTACTACTGGGCGCAGACCGGGCTCCGGGGACGGTTGAAGCGCTGAAAGACGCACTTAAGGACAACGATTCGTCGGTAAGGGCCGCTGCGGTGCATTCACTGAGTCTGCGAAACGACCCGGCGTTGAAACCTCTACTGGCGTCGATGGTGGACGATTCCAAGGAGACCGTTCGTCTGCGTGCCGCTGCCGGATACTTAAGACTATCCGCAATTGAGGCCAACGACAGGGTGCGGAAGAGATCAGCAAAACCGACCCCATCCCCGGATACGCAGACGAAGAAGTAGCTGCGAACGTTGGTTCGCTAGCGATGACGTGCCCGGTACTCTCCTGTCGGTCGCTACCGATATTGCCCGCCCGACGTGTCTCTTTAGCGTGGAGGTGCCAAAATGGGAAAACACCAATGAGAACCAGACTGACCATACTCCTCGTTCTAGTTTCCTCCGCCTGGGCGCAGCCCGGCGGCAAGCACTGGGTCGCGACCTGGACTACGGCCCAGCCGCTGATCCGCAACCAGCCAGCCGCTCCGCGTCCTGCAGGGCAGAACGGGCCGTCCGCACCCGCGCCGCCTCCGACGACGCCCCGCCCTGCGAATCCGGCCCAAGCTCTGGCCCGCGGCTTCCACGATCAGACTGTGCGCATGATCGTCCGCACCAGCATCGGCGGCTCGGCGCTGCGTATCAAGCTCTCAAACCCATTTGGCGGCGCTCCTGTCATGATCGGCACCGCCAATGTGGCCGTGCGCTCCAAGGAATCCGATATTATTCCCACCTCCGGCCACGCGCTCTCCTTCAACGGCAAGCCTGGATGCACGATCGGACCCGGAATGGTGATCTTCAGCGACGCGGTCGATATGGCCGTGTCCAGCCAGACCGATCTCGCGGTCAGCCTGTACCTACCCGGCGAAACGGGACCGCCCTCGGCGCACAACGGGCTGCATACCAGCTATGTCGGCAAAGAGGGCGACCTGACATCCGCCGCCACGATTCCCGATGCGATCGCCGCGCCGAACTACTACTGGCTCGCCGGAATCGATGTTCTTGCCCCCGCCAATGCATCGCTCGTCGTCGCCTATGGCGATTCCATTACCGAAGGCGCCCGCTCCACGCCGGATACCGATCGCATGTGGCCCGCCGTCCTGAGCGCCCGGCTCGCGTCAAACAAGAGCACGGCCCAGATCGCGGTAGCGAACATGGGCATCGGCGGTAATCGCGTTTTGCGCGACGGCAGCGGCGCGAGCGCACTCGCCCGGTTCGATCGCGATGTGCTGAGCCAGTCGGGCGTGAAGTGGGTCATGATGCTTGAAGGGATAAACGATATCGGTCATAGCAACACCGAACCGGTCTCCGCCGATGACCTGATCGGGGCGTTCAAGCAGATTATCGAACGCGCGCACACTCACGGCGTCCGCGTCATCGGGTGCACGCTACCGCCCTACGAAGGCGCTGGCTATGCACGCGAGGAAGGCGAAGCTATCCGGCAGGCTCTGAATAGCTGGATTCGCACCGGCAAGGCCTTCGATGCTGTCGTGGATTTCGAGGCCGCCACTCGCGACCCGAATAATCCGAAGAAGCTCCGTGCAGACTTCGATCCCGGCGACCACCTGCACCCGAACGATGCGGGATACAAGGCCATGGCCGAGGCCGTTGATCTCTCGATCTTCACCCGCAAATAGTGGTGTAGCTATCGCGTGCCTCTTGATCGCGCAGGCCCACCAGTCCGTCACGCACCCATGGTGGACAGGCCGTTGACCGCTACTTGGCGGGACGAGGTGCGACCATCAGGATCATCAAGGTCCCGCGCTTCTGTGCCCGCCGGTTGTTCGCTCCGATTTCGTATTGCGCAGCAGGTGCTACCGAGTTCGGAGGTTCGCGATACGACTCGTTCCAGTCGAAGGTAACCCGTCGCTTTTCTCATGGACTGGCGGTACACGCGTCGTTCACAGTATCGAAGAA
>JAOAPT010000916.1 GCA_025463045.1 Candidatus Solibacter sp. | reverse complement strand
GGCGGCGCGCAGGTGCTCTGGGCCGGTACTCCCCTGGTGACTCGCTACATCAACGCGGGATTCCTGCAGGCGACCGTTCCCGCCACGATCTACGCGACTCCCGCGGGCGGACAGGTCGGCATCTCAGTGAAAAATCCCGGAGCGGCTCCTACCAATAGCGTGACCATGATCGTGAATCCCGATCCGCGCGGCACCACGCTCGTCAGCCTTGATCCTCCGGCGGCAGTCACGGGCGGCCCGGCCTTCACTCTGTCGGCGATCGGCTCCCGGTTCGCGACGAACTCGTCGATCGTATGGAACACCTCGCCGCTGCCGACTACGTTCGTGGACTCCACCAAATTGACAGCGGTGATTCCGGCGGACCTGATCGGAGTCGATGGATCCGCCGCGGTTTCGATTCAGACGCCCGGGATCACCTCTTCCGCGATCGTCCGCCTGCCGATCGTTACTTCGTTCCCGACCGTCTCTTCGATCTCTCCTACGAACGTCCCGATGGGGAGCGCGCAGGTCACGCTCACGGTCACCGGAAACGGCTTTATCCCGGCATCCAAGGTGGTAGCGCTTCCGCAACTGCCGCTGACCACCACGTACGTCAGCCTCACTCAACTCACCGCGACCGTACCGGTCAGCGCGCTTACCGATGCCGGAGCCTACGAGATTCGCGTCACCAATCCCGGCGGCTCCATTTCGCCCCTGCCGTTTATCTTCACGGTGAAGGCGCCCACTCCGGTGCTCACCAAACTTACGCCGGCAGCAGCCGCCGCGGGTGGTCCGGACTTCACGCTCGCGGTGACGGGAAGTGCGTTCAGCAGCAAGGCCACGGTCAACTGGAATGGATCTCCGCTCGCCACGACCTTCCTCAGCGCCAGTCAATTGACGGCCCTCGTGCCGGCATCGCTGGTCGCCACGGCGGGCACCGCGAACGTCACGGTCGCTAATGAAGGGCCGGCCGTTTCCGGCGCACTGAGCTTTGCGATCACCGGGAGCGGACCCTCGATCGGCAGCCTCAACCCGAGTTCCGCAGCCGCTGGCGGTCCGGCTTTCACCCTGACCATCACCGGGACCGGCTTCTCCACAAATTCCAAGGTGCAGTGGAACAGCACCACGCTCGCCACGACGTTCAAGAGCGATACGCAATTGACCGCCGCCGTGCCCGCCAACCTGATCGCATCCGTCACGAAGGCGAGCATCACGGTGGCGGGCGATGGTGGCACATCGAACGCAATCGATTTCTCCGTGTCGACCGTGACTCCGGGGATCAGCACCGGCGGCATCGTCAACGCGGCGAGTTCGACGCCCGGAATCGCGCCCGGTGCGCTGATTTCGATTTACGGAAAGAATCTCGCGACCGGCGACGCTTCGGCCGGCGCGATTCCGCTCGGTACGTCGCTCGGCGGAACCAGTGTGCTCGTGAATGGCTCGGCAATCCCGCTGCTCTTCGTCAGCACCGGGCAGATCAACGCGCAACTGCCGTACGAGATCAAGCCGGGCACCGCGAAAATGGTCGTGCAGGTCGGCTCCACGCCGAGCGCGTCGCTCGATTTCGACGTTGCGGCGACCGCGCCCGGCCTCTTCGTGCTGCCGCAATCCACCCACGTGGTCGCGCAGAACCTGCCGGACTACACACTCAACGGCGCGAAACTGCCGCAGGCGCCCGGGCAGTACTGCACGCTGTATGTGACCGGTCAAGGCGCAGTGAAACCCGCGGTCGCGACCGGCGATGGTGCTCCGGGCGATCCGCTTTCCTTCCCCCTCGCGGCCGTGCAGGTGAAGATCGGCGGACAACTCGCGGACGTGCAGTTCGCCGGCCTCGCGCCAACCTTCGTCGGCCTGATGCAGATTAACGTGAAGATCCCCGACGTCCCCGCTGGCGACCAACCGATCGAACTCACCGTGGGCGGTGCGACAGCCGCCCCCACTGTGATCTCAGTGGGAACGAAATAGACGCGACCGTTAGGGAGCGACCTCGTGGGCCATGCGCTCGACGCTCCGTTGAAGAACCCAGGACCACCGCTTGCTCACGCGCGCGGCTCCGATTGGGGCTCGGCGTCTTCATCGCTTTCGTGGGGCGCAGGCCACTGGCCGAAGGCCCATGGGACTTCGTTGAAGAACACACGCCAACGGAGCCGCGACCGTGAGGGAGCGGTGGTCACGCGATGATGGCCATCGCTCCCTCCCGATCGCGCTTCCGATTAGGGGCTCGCCACCTTCCTCGCCTTAGGTAGGCCGCACAGCACCGACCGCCTACTGCGTCACCGTGATACTCGCCGCCACGCTCGCCACTCCCCCGATCGTCACGATCACCGACTGCTTACCAAGCGACGCGCTCGCCGGAATCGCGACATTTACCTGCACCACGCCGACCAAACCGGCGGGAATCCCCACGAACTGAATCGACGCCGGAACTCCGCCAATCGACACGCTGCTCGCCTGCGCCGGGATCGGCAGTTGCCCGACCGAAGTGCCCGCCGCTGGAGCCGCGCCCGTCGCCACCGCCGGCGACACCGCGCCCGCACCCGTAACGAAAAGCGTCACCACCGATCCGCGCGCCGCCGTCGACGCCGGAACCACCGCGCCCGCGGAGTCCGTGAACATTCCGGGCGCAGCCGCGGAGACCGTTAGCGTCTTACTCGCCGTGCCGCCATTCGTCGTCACCGTCAATACGACGGCCTGATTCACCGGCGTCTCATACGGAATCTGCACATTGAGCTGCCCCGCCGAGACGTAATACAGCGGAGCCTTCACACCGTTAATCGTCACACCCACCAGCGCGGCCTGCGTTGCCTGTGTGGCCAACGGCACGGACGATGCTACCCAGGTCCCGCCCGCCAGATTCGTCCCGAAGATCGAGAGCACCATCCCCGGCGCGAAACTCTGCGTGAACGACGCGCCATTCGCAACGCCGCTGATCGAAGGCGGCCCAGACACCGCTGCCGTGACCGCCACGCTGATCGACCCAGCCGCCGCGTTGAGCGCGCCATCGCCGCTATAGCGCGCGACGATGCTATTCGTCCCCAAATCGAGCAGCGTCGCGCTCACCGTGAGGCTTGCCGACGCCGTCGATCCCGACCCGCTGAGCGATGCCGCGCCAAGCTGCTTCGTACCCAGGAAAAAGGTGATGGTCCCGGTCGGCGTCGTCCCGGAGGCGCCGGTCACCGTCGCGGTCATCGTCACGTTCTCGCTGACCGCCAGCGAAGTCGCGCTCGCCTTCACCGCGACGGAAGCCGCTGCCCGATTCGAAAATCCCGCCCCCCACGAAGTCACCAGATTGTAGGCGTTCACCGAACCGAGCCCGCTGGCCTGATCGTAGCCCTGCCCCGCCGGGTATCCCCACGTCCCCGAGACGCAGTTGCGCGACCGCGCGCTGCACGTCGCGCTGACAGTGTTGTCGCCCGTGGTGACGTCGTGGAACGCCCCAGTCCCCGCTTGCGCGAGCACATACAGGCGCGGATTTATGTTGGCAACTCCAGGTGCGGATTGCGCGCCGGTCGATACCAAATAGTGATTGAGCAGCGACGTGATGCCGGCGAACGCGGGCGTGCCCGCCGACGTTCCGCCATACACCTGAAGCTGTCCGCCCGAGTACACCAGATACCCATCGTGCTCCGCGCTTGCCGCCAGCGCAATATCGGGAACGTTGCGCGCGCCGTTCTGCGGCACCCCGAGCCCCGTCTGCCAAGAGGGCTGCGCGAATTGCGTGCTGTACCCGCCGCCGCCCGATGCCGGATTGCCGGACGTGCTGTCATTCCACACCGTCTCCGGAATGTACGACACGACCGATCCGCCGTTGGCATTCGTGCTCGCATTCCAAT
>JAOAPT010000911.1 GCA_025463045.1 Candidatus Solibacter sp. | reverse complement strand
GCGGCCGCTGAATCGCGCGGCGTCGTTCGCGCCCGGGCTTGCTCCCGCGACGATCCGGATCGCGGCTGCGCCCTCGCGCAGCGTCGTTCGGGCCCTGGGCTTGCTCCCGCGCCGGCCCGGATCGCGGCTGCGCCCTCGCGCAGCGTCGTTCGGGCCCTGGACTTGCTCCCGCGCCGGCCCGGATCGCGGCTGCGCCCTCGCGCGGCGTCGTTCGCGTCGAGCTTGCTGCCCCGCGTCGCCGTTCCCGCTCAGGCGTGCTCCCGAGGCACCGACCCGCGGCAGCTGAATCGCGCGGAGTCTTTCCCGCTCGAGCTTGCTGCCCCGCGTCGCCCTTCCCGCTCAGGAGTGCTCCCGCAGTGGCCGACCCGCGGCTGCCGAAACGCGCGGAGTTGTTCGCGCCCGAGCTTGCCGCCACGCGGCGTCGTTCCCGCACCGGCGTGCTCGTGCGCCGGTCCGGCTCCCCGGTGCGCCGTCGCTCCCCGCCCGAGCTTGCCCTCGCGCCACGTCGTTCGCGGGCGGGCGTCTTCCCGCTCACCACTTCAGCTTGGCGGCGAACTGGACGATGCGCGGATTGGCGATCGTGCCGGTGATGCTGCCGAACTTGCCGCTGCTCATGTCTCCGGTGGGATTGGCGAAGTGCGCGGTGTTCGTCACGTTGAAGAACTCGAAGCGCAATTGCAGGCGGGCCTTCCATTCAGTGAGAAATTCCTTGAAGAGGCTGGCGTCCAGATTGGCGAGCCCCGGTCCGCGCACCAGATTGCGTCCGGCATTGCCGAGCGCGTGTTTGTTCGCACCGGTGAGTCCGGCATTGGTGAACGCCGCGGTGTCGAAGTAATGCGCGAGAGTCTGCTGGTCGCCGCTCAGGTTCGGATCGCGAAGCAGGTTGGGGCGCAGGCCTTCGAAGCCCGAGTCCTGCGGATTGCGAACCACATTGACCGGCAGCCCGGAACGCGCGGTCACGATGGCGTTGAATTGGAAGCCGAACGGCAGTTCATAAACTCCGCTGCCGACGAATGTGTGGCGCACGTCGTTGTCCGCCGCGGCACGCTCGAGATTCAGTCGCGAGGGATCCTGCGGCTGGTTGTGCGAGTTGAGATTATGCCCGAGGTTGAAGGGCGCGGGTCCGTTGTCGAGATTCTTGGCGAAGGTGTACGCCGTCAGGAAACTCAGCCCGCGATGGAAGCGGTGCGACGCCTTCAACTGCAGCGAGTGATACGAGGCCGAGCCCTCCGAGAACTGAGCCTGCATCTGGCCGAGCGCGGCCGTTATGGAATTGGACCTGTTCAAATTGCCGATCGCATAGGGCAGCTTGCGGCTGACGGAACCGACGTAGCCGCCCTCGACCGTGATAGCCGCCGGCAGCTCGCGCTGCAGCATGAAGTTGAAGAGCTGCGAGTAGCCGGTACGCATTCCGCTATCAACCACGAAGACGTTTTGCTGCGCGTGCGTGGCCGCTTGGATCGCCGCCGGAGTGAGGCTCGCCACGGTCGAAGCAACGTTGGGAGCGATCCGCGGGACGCCCGCGTCGAGCGTGTAGGCGAATGGCAGCGCGTACGCACTGTTGAAGGAAAGCTGCTGGACGGCGAAGGGATAGTTCTTGGTGAGCACATCCTCACGCGCGTCATTCTCGGGCGAGTAGAAGACGCCCCATCCGGTGCGGAGCACGGTGTGCGGCCCGGCCATCCAGGCGAGGCCGACACGCGGCCCGAAGTTGTTGCGGTCCGGCGTGATGAGCGCGTTCGAATTCGCTCCGCGGCCCGCGATCAGGAGCTGCCGCGTGGCGAGATCGAAGTTCGACATCTGATTCGATTTCTCCGTCCACGGCGCGAAATATTCGTAGCGCACGCCGAGCGACAGCACGAGCGATCTCGCGACCTGCCACGTATCCTGCGCGTAGAACGAGCCTTCCCAACTGCGCGTTTCGGGCGATGTCATCTGCAGGCCGAGGTTGACGGAGTATGGCAGGCCGAGCAGCAGGTCGGCCACATCGGAGCCGCCGTTGTAGTAGAACGCGGACGCGTCGAAGAAACTGTAGTTCGGGTCGCCGGTGAGGCTCACGCCGGCTCCGCCGTAGTATTGAAAGCCGGTGGGGAAGAGGGAGAAGAACGGCGCGGATTTCAGTTGACGAAATTGCGCACCGGCCTTGAGTTCGTGACGCCCGATGCGCCCGGAGACACTGTCGGAGAGCTGAAGATTGCGATCCAGGAAATGCAGCGGCTTGTAAGTCGACCCGCCGGTCTGCGCGCCAAATCCCAGGTAGATGTCGGGGAAGCCGGAGGTCTGCGGATAGCCGGGCAAATTGACGTTCCCCGCACCGAACTGCGCGGCGAGGTCACGGCCGTCGAGCAGGCTCAATTGATCGAGCCGGTAACGCGTGATTCCGACGCGGGCCTCGTTGAGCCAGCGCGGAGAGAAGACGTGAATCTCGGAAAGCGAGAGCGCCTGATTGCGGGCGTTCTCGTGATCGCCGTAATCGGCGTCGCCGCCGCCGGCGACCGGGATGGCGCCGGCGAAACGATCGCCGGTCAGCGAGCCGAAGCTGCCGTAGTGGTAGATCGCAGAGAGGCGATCTTTTTCGGAGAAAATGTGATCGACGCGGCCGCCGACTGTGTCGGAATCGAACGAGTAGGCCTGCCGCGAATTGAAGTTACTGAACCAGCCGTTGAGCGCTCCGGCGCGACTCGGGGCGGGAAAGAAATTCTGCAGCACGGCCTTGCCCGCGGGGCTGACGCGGCTCGCCGGAATCACGTTTCCGGGGAACGACGACGCATAGTAATTGCCCGCGAAGAAGTACGGGTCGAAGATCGGAATCTGCTTGCCGGTGAGCGGATCTTTCAGGCCCGAGAGATCGGCGCCCGCTGGGGTGAAGCGGATCTGATTTGAGGGCGGCACCGAATCGAGATACGAGAACGCGGTGCGCTGGCGAACGCCTTCGTAAGACGCGAAGAAGAACGTCTTGTCCTTACGGACCGCGCCGCCGAGCGTGCCGCCGAAGTTGTGCTGCTTGAGTTGCGACGGCTCGGTGGAGAAGAAGCTGCGTGCCGCGGTGACGTTCGGCCGGAAGAACTCGTAGAGATCGCCGTGCGGACGATTCGCGCCGGACTTCATCTGCACCGCGACCACCGCGCCCGACGCGCGGCCGTATTCGGCGGTGTAGGCGGAGGCGAGCACCTTGAACTCTTCGACGGAATCCACGCTCGGCCGGATGGAGGTGTCGTTGTTGCGGTTCGACGTCATCTCGACGCCGTCGATGACGACGGAATTGGCGAATTCGCGCTGTCCATTGACCGCGAGGTTCAACGTGTTCCCGCCGGAGCCGCTGACCACGCCGGAGGTGAGGCGCGCGAGATCGAGGAAGCTGCGGCCGAGCAGCGGAAGGTCGAGGATCTGGCGCGATTCGATGACCTCACCGGTCTCCGCCGATTGCGTTTGCAGCGCCTGGCTCTGTGCGGTGACCGTCTCTTCGTGACGGACGGCGTCGACCGTGAGCTTGATATCGACGCGCAATTTCTGATCGATCGCGAGTTCAATGCCGCTGCGGATCGCCGTGCCGAAGCCCGCCTTCGAAACGGTGAGCTGCCAGCTTCCGGGAGGCAGCGCCGGCAGCCAGTACTCGCCAGCGGAATCGCTGCGGGTGTTGGCCACGAGACCGGTCTGCGAGTGTCGAGCCTCAATCGCGGCGGCCGGAACGACCGCGCCGGAGGGATCTTCGACGCGTCCCAGAAGAGAGCCCGCGGTGGCTTGGGCGTGGAGTGAAGGGCCCGCGAGAATCGCGAGCAGGAGGGGGGCGCACAACTGCGCCAGAGATTGCGACGGTCGCATCATGGATCTTTTATTTTGCACGACACTGTCCTGAATCGGGCAATTGCTCTGGTTAACACTATCCTGTTAAACTCACGATTCTGTTCCCACACGCTGAAGCCACACGTCTACGATGGAAGACCTGGATTTGCGTTGTCGTGGTGGTGCTCTCCAACGCGTTTGGCGACTTCTTCATGAAACGCGGTCTACCGGATTCCGTGCGCCTGGTCACGCCGCTCGACTACATCGGAATGCTGTTTCATCCGTGGGTGGCGCTCGGCGTGGCGCTGCTGATTTTGTGGCAGCTCTCACGGCTCGCGCTGTTGAGCTGGGCGGACCTGAGCTACGTGCTGCCGGTGACAAGTGTGGGGTACGTGGTGGTGGCGCTGATCGGCAAGTTCCTGCTGAATGAAGCGATCACGACGCGGCGGTGGGCGGGGATCGTGCTGATCATGGCGGGCGTTGCCCTCGTGAGCATCGGCAATCCCCAGACGGCGGAGCGCGAATGAAGTGGCTGCTGGTGGCGTTGATGGTGGGCGCGACGACCGCGGGCGAAGTGCTCCAGGCGGCGGGGATGCGCCGGCATGGCGAGATCAGCGACTTTCGTCCGGGCGCGATTGGGCGGGCGCTGGCGTTGATGGCGCGCAATCGCTTCGTGATCGGGTCGGGCGTGGCGATGGCGATTTCATTTTTCGCGTTCATGAAACTGCTGTCGGTAACGGAACTGAGTTTTGCGGTTCCGGTATCGGCGGTCTCGTACGTGATGGAAACAGTTTTGGCTAAGTATGTATTGAAGGAGCAGGTGAGTCCGCGGCGCTGGGCGGGCGCGTTGCTGGTGGTCGGCGGCGTCCTGCTGATCTCGTCGTGATCTGGCTGGCCATTCCGGCGCTGGCCGCGGCGGCGTACTACGGACTGGCGATCGTCGCGGCGGCGATGTGGAAGCGCGGAGTTGGCGGGGCACGCGATGCGGCGACTCCGCCGCTCTCGATTCTCAAGCCGGTGCACGGGCGCGATCCGCAATTCTACGACGCGATCCGCTCGCACGCCACGCAGGACTATCCAGAGTTCGAGATTCTCTTCGGCACGACGAATGCGGACGATCCGGGGCTGCCGGAGATCCGGCGCCTACAGCGTGACTTTCCGGAGCGGCGGATCGAAGTGGTGACGGTTCGCACGGACGCACCGAATGCGAAGGTCGGTGTGCTGGAGGAATTGGCGAAGCGGGCGCGCTATCCGCTGCTGCTGGTGAACGACAGCGACATCGTGGTGGAGCCCGGTTACTTGCGAGCGGTGACGGCGCCGCTGGCGGATCCGGCGATTGGGATGGTGACGTGTTTGTACCGCGCGGCGGCGCAATCGTGGCCTTCGCGGAGTGAAGCGCTGGGGATCGCCACGGAGTTTGCACCGAGTGTGATGGTGGCGCGGCTGCTCGGGCTCGCGGGCTTCGCGCTCGGATCGACGATGGTGTTCCGCGCGGAGTCGCTGGCGCGCATCGGCGGCTTCGCGGCGATCAAGAATTATCTGGCGGACGATTACCAGTTAGGATGCCGGATCGCGGGGTTGGGGTATCAGGTGGCCTTCGCGCCAGTGGTGGTGGAGACGGATCTGGGCGCGGAAGGTTGGCGTGCGACGTGGCGGCATCAGCTGCGATGGTCGCGGACGATCCGGGTGTCGCGGCCTTCGGGCTATTACGGGTACGTGGTGACGCATGCGACGTTGTGGTCGCTGGTCGCGCTGGCGGCGCACCAATGGCAGGCGGCGGCGCTCGCGATGACGCTGCGGATGATCGCGGGCATCTGGATCGGCGCGGGAATTCTGCGCGATGGAAAAGTGCTGCGGGATTGCTGGATGATTCCGCTGCGCGATTTGTTCGGCTTCGCGGTGTGGGCCGGCGGAGTCTTCGGCGATACGGTGCAGTGGCGAGATCGCGAATTAAAGCTCCGTCCGGATGGGCGGATTTTGGGGGAGTGAGCGGCGGGCTCACGGGACACGACGCAGCAGAGTCGCAGCTAAAAGTGCAAAGAACAACTTAGCCGCCGATAAACGCCGATGAACGCCGATAGAAAAGAGGGGCCCAAGCTCCGGACTGGTCTCCTCTGGCGGGCGTGAAAACAGAATTGGCCACGGATTAACGCGGATGGACACGGACAAAGAAGAAGCGATTGAGACGAGTTGATCCGCCGAACAGGTAAGGGCTCAGGCTGGGCCAACGGCAGCTCACAGAAAGGCCCGGATAAAAAGAAGGCAACTGAGGTGCGTGGATCTGCGGACTCGTGAGGAAATCTGCGAGGCCAATCACTTCATGGGTGTGATACGGGGAGCCACGCGGAAGTCGCGGCGCCTTTCACATCGCATATCAATAAGGCATTGCCGGCAGGCCAATCGGCGGGGATGATGAGATCTGCCTGGTAGACGCCGATGAGGCCGGGGGCGTAGGCGAGGAAGGGGATCTCGAGTCCGCGGCCGGGGGTGCCGGGGGCAGTGAGGATGAAGCAGCCGAGGGGCGCGAGCGGCTTGGCGGGTGGATCGTCGGGGCCGGGCGCTCCGGTGGCGACGGGGCGATCGAGCGGGCCGAGGTTGTAGAACCAGGTGTGGATCGTCGAGCCGGCGGGCGCGGGATTCGCGGCGGTGACGAGCGCGCTGAAATCCTGCTGGGCGGCTTTGAGCTGATAGTTGCCGCGTTCGTCGGTTTGGCCGGCGATTACGGGACGAATGCCGCGCTCGACGAAGGCATCGAACGCGAGTTCAAAGGGATCTCCGTCGCGATGGACGATCATCGGCGCGGTTTGCGGGTTGGCTTCCCATGGGATCTCGATCGCGATGGAGTCGGTGGAGGTTTCATCGATGACCGGGAAGGTCAGGTCGCCTACGGTGAAGCGGAGTCCGGGCGAGCTGCCGCCGCGGAAGATCATTGCGGAACCGGGAGCAGTGCCGGCGTAACCCCAATCCAAGCGCGGCGGAAGTGCGGGGAGAACTTCGTCGGTAGTGCCAGTATCGATGGTGATGCGGAGGAGACGTCCAGTGGCGGTGAGGGCCCATGCGATGCGTCCGTCGCCGCTGAGGACGGCGCTCAGGAAGCCTTCGTCTGCTTGGGCGAGCGGGCGCGGGTTGGCGCCGGTCTGCCAATACCAGACCATCGTGTTCTGCGAAGGCCAGACGTAGAGAACGCGGCTGCCATCGTTCGAGATCTGATGGTTGATCTGGTCGAGGAAATTGATTTTGCTGTCGGGCGCAAGCTGCGCGAGACGCTGGCGATTTCCGGATGCGATGTCGACCCACCAGAGTTCGCGCGCCGGAGTGCGGGTCTCGATCAAGGCGCGCGCACCGTCCGCGGAGATCCACAGGTTCCAAACGCTATCGGATCGAAAGATCTCGCGAGGTTCGGTGTCTGGGCGCCAGACGATGACGCGGTTGGGAACGACCGAGTTGGTGATGCCGTTGCGGGTAGCGGCGAGGCCGATCACGGAGCCGTCATTGGCCACGCCAAAGGTGCGGAGGGTGGGCGCTTCGGGCGTGGTGTACTGGCGGCCTGTCGAGAGATCGAGGAGGATGAAATCGACCAAGCCCAGGTAACCGGGCGAGAGCACGAAGCGGGCGTTGCGGCTCAGGGTGAGATTGTACGTGCCGATGCTCGCGGGCGCGGTGAGGCCCTGGAATTGGGTAAGAGTGCGGGGGATCGAATTTCCGAAGATGCCGCCGAAGCCGGGAAGGGAGCGATCCCACGCGATGACGCTGCCATCGCCGCTGAGGAAGGGACGGCTGAGCACCGGTCCCTGGTCGGTGTGGATGACGGGGGTCCAATGACTATCCGTGGCGCGATAGATGCCGTAGTGCTGCGACTCGAAGGGTTCGTCCGTGAGTCTCCAGTAGGTGGTGAGGAGGAGTTGGCGTCCGTCGTTGGTGGTGGCGAGCTGTGCGTGGCAGAGGGGGGCGCACAGGAAGAGGAGGAGCAGGCACTTACGAGCCATGAGTCGAGCGTAGCACTGGCGGAGGGCGGCTCCACCCACAAAGCTTTTCGGGCTATCCTAAAAGTTATCGTGCTGTCTCTCACGGTCGACGCCGCGCTCAATCTACTCTGGCTGGCGATCAGTGTGTCCGCACTGCTCTGGTTCTCCCAAAGGGGTTCGAACCGGGGAAGGCTGCGGCGGTTCTTCGCGGTCTGCATGATGGCGGTCGCGATTTTTCCGAGCGTCAGCGACAGCGACGACCTGCTCAACTTCTCACTGCTGCGGATTCCAACGAATCATCGCGGCGGCGTGGGCACCGTGCCAACGCCTGAGGATTCCCGGGAGAAGGATAATCTCCATCTCGCGCGGACGCTGGAGACGCTGGAGCACTATCAGGTCAGCGGGTTTTACATCATCTCCCTCGCGCTGTTCTGCCTCGGCGCGATGGTTTCGGTTCGTCCGATTTGCGGCACGCGGGTAGTGTGCTGCAACTCGGGCAGAGCTCCTCCGCTCGTTTAGTCCATAACAAATCCCCCATTTTTGTTCTCAAAGATTTCCGGCTTCCGCGTTGAAGCGCGGTAGCAGCTCCGTACGCATACGGAGGAGGATTGCCAGTGAAAAGACTTCCGATTACTTGTTTTGGACTTGTGTTTTGGGCGGCGGCGCTGCGGGCGCAGACGGCGGACCGCGTGACGATTGCGCAGGCGGTGCAGGAGGCGGTGGATCACAATCTGAATCTGCTGGCGGAGCGGTACAACCTGAGCATCGCGGAGGCGAGGATCGTCACGGCGAAGCTGCGGCCGAATCCGGTGCTCAGCGCCGGGCTGGATTACATAGATTTCCTGAACCGCTTTAACGGCGACAACCAGGGCGGGCCGACGGAGTATAACGTCCGGACGGATTTCGTGCTGGAGCGCGGCGGAAAGCGCGAGCGGCGCGTCGAAGTGGCGCAGACAGCGCGCGAGGTGGCGCAACTTCAGTTGCTGAACACGACGCGGACACTGGCGCTGGACGTGGAGAACGCGTTCATCGACGTACTGCAGGCGAAGGACAACCTGGCGCTGGCGCGGGAGAATTTGCAGGCGTTCCGGAGCTTGGTGGATGTGAGCGCGACGCGGGTGAGGGCGGGCGACCTGGCGAAGGTCGAACTGGTGCGCACGCAGGTGGCGGCGCTACAGTTTCAGAGCGCAGTGCGGCAGGCGGAAGCGAAGCTAAGGATCGCGAGCAACAAGCTGCAGGGACTGATGGGGCGGAAGGTTCCGTCACCCACGTTCGAGGCGCTGGGTGAACTGCGGCGTGATTCGGAACCGGTGGTAATGGAGACGGTCGCGACTGCGGCGCTGGATCTGCGGCCGGACCTGGCGGCGTTGCGCAAGGATCAAGCGCGGTCGCTGGCGGAGATCCGCTCGCAGGAGGCACTGGGGAAGGTGGATTTCACGGTGGGGACGGAATACCACCGGCAGTTCCACAACGGGAACGCGAGCGCGCTCGGCCTGTTCTTCAGTTCGCCGCTACCGGTTTTCAACAAGAATCAGGGCGAGATCGAGCGGGCGAAGCAGGAGCAGCAGCAGATACTGGCGAGGATTCGCGCGTCGGAGGCGGATGTGCAGAACGAGGTGCGGAATGCGTGGCTGCAATACGCGACGTCGCGCGAATTGCTGGAAACGATCGAGCACGATTTGCTGGATCAGGCGAGGGAAGTGCGGACGACGATGGAGTACTCGTACCGGCGGGGCGAGGCGTCGCTGGTGGAGTTTCTGGATGCGCAGCGGGCGTTCAATGACGCGCGGCAGAGTTATAACGACGCGCGGGCGGATTTCGCGCGGAGTCTGTATACGTTGGATTCGATAGCGGGGAAGGGGGTGGGGCGATGATCGGCACGAGACACAGACAGGAAGTTGACGGGCGGCAAAAGACGATCGCCTGTCCCACGGGGTGGGCGGGTGTGGTCGTGGTGTGTGCGGCGATTCTCATTGCGGGGTGTGGGAAGCAGGAGGAGAAAGCGGCTAGCGCGGCGCCCGCGGCGGGGGAAGAGCGGCTGGCGGACGGGACGGTGGTGATTCCGGCGGACTCGGCGAAGTTGAAAGAGATTCATGTTGCCGAAGTGAAGACGGCGGCGGTGCCGTTCGATGAAGTGACGTCGCCGGGGAAGATCGAGACGAATCCGAATTTGATGTCGCGGGTAGCGCTGCCGCTGGCGGGACGGGTGTCGAGCGTGATGGTGAAGCTTGGCGATTCGGTAAAGCGCGGGGACGTGCTGTTGACGCTGGAAGCTCCGGACGCGGACGCGGGCGTGGGGGCATATTTGCAGGGGCAGGCGGCGATCACGCAGGCGAAGTCGAATTTGATTAAGGCGCAGGCGGACTTTGACCGCTCGACGGATTTGTTCGAGCACAACGCTGTGGCGAAGAAGGACGTGCTGACGGCGGAGAACGCGCTGGCACAGGCGAAAGCGAGTCTCGAACAGGCGCAGGCGGCGCTGGAGCAGTCGGCTCGGAAACTGCGGCTGCTCGGGCTGAAGCCCGGCATATTCGGGCAGAAGGTGACGGTGACGGCGCCGATCTCGGGGAAGGTTCTGGAGATGAGCGTGGCGGCGGGCGAGTATCGGAATGACACGAATGCGCCGGTCATGACGATCGCGGATTTGAGCACGGTGTGGGTAGCGAGCGATGTGCCGGAGAGCGCGATCCGATTTATCCAGACGGGCGAGCGGATCGATGTGGAGTTGACGGCGTATCCGGGCGAAGTCTTTCACGGCCGCGTGACGCGGATCGCGGACGTGGTGGATCCGCAGACACGGACGATCAAGGTGCGCGCGCAGATGGACAACGCGAGCGGCAAATTGCGGCCGGAAATGTACGGCACGATTCGCCACACGGATTCGATGAAGACGCTGCCGGTAGTGCCGGCGGGCGCGGTGATGCAAGGCGACGGGAAGACGAGCGTGTGGGTGGAGCGCGGTCCGGGGCGGTTCCAACCGATCGAAGTCAAAGTGGGCGAGCGCGCCGGAAATATGCTGCCGGTGCTGAGCGGGTTGGAGGCGGGAGCGCGCATCGTGAGTGACGGCGCGATGCTGCTGCGGGCTCAGTAGGGCTGCCAGACAGGTAAATCATGATTGCCAAATTACTGCGCTTCGCATTGCAGCAACGCTTCGTGATGATCGTGATGTCGCTGGGACTGATCGCGCTCGGCGTGTACAGCTTTCGCCAGTTGAAGGTGGAAGCGTATCCGGACATTTCGGATACGCAGACGGTGGTGATCACGTTGTATCCGGGACATGCGGCGGAGGAGGTGGAACAGCAGGTGACCGTGCCGATCGAGCGCGCGCTGAACGGCGTGCCGAGCGTGATCGCGCGGCGGTCGCGGACGATCTTCGGCCTGTCGGTAGTGGAGCTGACGTTCGCGTATGGGACCGATGATTATTTTGCGCGCGCGGTGGTGCTGGAGAAACTGCGCGACGCGACGCTACCGGACAATGTGACGCCGACACTCGGTCCGCTGGCGACGCCGATTGGAGAACTGTACCGGTACGTGGTGGAGGGCAAAGGGTACAGCGATATCGAACTGCGCGACCTGGAGGATTGGGTGATCGAGCCGCGGTTCCGGCAGGTGCCGGGGATCGCGGATGTGACGCCGTTCGGCGGGCTGGTGAAGCAGTATCAGGTGGAGATCGACCCGGGCGCAATCGACAAATACAACTTGTCGATCGGGCAGATTGCGCAGGCGGTGGGGGCGAACAATCAGAACGCGGGCGGGGCGCTGCTCGATAACAATCAGCAGTCGATGGTGATCCGCGGCGTCGGACTGATTCAGAGCACGGACGATGTGGAGAACATCGTGGTCGCGGAGAACAAGGGCGTGCCGGTGTTCGTGCGCGATATCGGCAAAGTAAAGATCGGCGCGGCGCAGCCGACGGGGATTTTCGGAATCGGCAACGGCACGGGCGTGGAAGGGATCGTGCTGATGCGGCGCGGAGAGAATCCGACGGATGTGTTGAAGGGCGTGCACGAGGCGGTGGAGGACATCAACGCAACGCGGCTGCCGCCGGGCGTGAAGATCCGCGGGATCTACGATCGGACTGATTTAGTGGGCAACACGATGCACACGGTGTCGCATACGCTGCTCGAAGGCATCGTGGTGATGGTGACGATGCTGCTGCTGTTCTTGGGCAGCGTGCGGGCGGCGCTGTTGACGGCGATTACGATTCCGCTAGCGCTCCTGTTCGCATTCGTATGCATGTACTTTACGGGGATTCCGGCGAATTTGCTGAGTCTGGGCGCGCTCGATTTCGGAATCATCGTGGACGGCACGCTAGTGATGGTGGAGCACATTGTGCATCATCTTCAGGAGCGGCAGCACACCGGCAGCAAGTCGACGGTGTTCGAAACGATTTTGAATGCGGCGCTCGAAGTGGAATCGCCGATCTTCTTTTCGCTGCTGATCATCATCAGCGCATACATTCCGCTGTTCACGCTGGAGCGCGTGGAGCGGCGGCTGTTCACCCCGATGGCGTACACGGTGTGCTTCGCGCTGCTGGGCTCGATGCTGCTGGCGCTGACGCTGATCCCGGTGCTGGCGACGTATCTGTTCCGGCACGGATGCAAGACGTGGGACAACCCGGTGCTGCGGTGGCTGTACAACGCGTATGAGGTGGTGCTGCGGACGACGATCCGGCGCGCCTGGCTGACGGTGGCCTTCGGTGCGGCGGCGGTGATTGGCGCGTTCGTGCTGGGCGGATCGTTGGGCAGCGAGTTTCTGCCGCAGTTGGATGAGGGGACGATTTGGGTGCGCGCGAATTTTCCGGCGGGAATTTCGCTGAATAAATCGGCGGAGGAGGCGGGAAAGATCCGGCACATTCTGGAGACATTTCCGGAAGTGCAACTAGTGAGCTCGCAATCGGGGCGCAACGATTCGGGGACGGACCCGTACGGGCCGAACCGGAATGAGTTCTTCGTGTCGTTGAAAAATTACGATACGTGGCCGGCGGGGGTGCGGAAGGCGGACCTGGTGGACCAGATATCGGCGAAGCTGCGCGCGCAAATCCCGGGGGCGAATTTCAGTTTGACGCAGCCGATCATCGACAACGTGACGGAGGCGGTGACGGGATCGCCGGCGGATCTGGCGGTGATCATCAGCGGGCCGGATCTGAAGCGGCTGCGCGCGCTGGCGGATCAGACGCTGGTGGTGCTGCGGCAGATTCCGGGCGCGGCAGATACGTTCCTGGAGCAGGAATCGGAGCAGGCGCAATTGCGGATTCTGATCGATCGCAAGAGCGTGGCGCGGTATGGAATCAACGTGCGCGATGTGGAGGACGTGATCGAGATGGCGATCGGGGGCAAGCCGATTTCGACGGTGTTCGAAGGCGAGAAGCGCTTCGATGTAACGGTGCGATTCCGCGAGCAATCGCGCGCGGATGCGGGCGCGATCGGCAATATTCTGGTGCCGACGCACGAGGGCGGGCGTGTGCCGCTGTCGCAACTGGCGCGGATCGAAGTGGTGAATGGAGCGAGCATTATCGCGCGGCGTGAGAATATCCGGCAGATCTCGGTTCGCACGAATATTCGCGGACGGGATCAGGGAAGTTTCGTGACGGAAGCGCAGGCAAAATTCGAAAAGGCAGTGAAATTGCCGGGAGGGTATTCAGTTGATTGGGGCGGGCAATTCGAGAATCTCGAACGCGCGCGCAAGCGATTGACGATTATTCTGCCGATTACGATCGGAATTATTTTCGCGCTTCTGTTTTTCGCCTTCGGCGATGCGGTGCACGCGGGGCTGGTGTTAGTCAACGTACCGTTTTCGCTGGTGGGCGGGATTATCTTCCTGTATCTGCGGGGGATCAATCTGAGCGTCTCGGCGGCAGTGGGTTTTATCTCACTTTTCGGCGTGGCGGTGATGAGTGGCGTACTGTACATTTCGGAGATCAACCGGCGAAGAGCCGAGCCAGGAACGACGCTGGAAGACGCGGTAATTCAGGGGGCGCGCGCGCAGTTGCGGCCGAGCCTGATGCTGATTCTGGTGGCGCTGCTGGGCATGGTTCCGGCGGCGCGTGCGACGGGGATCGGGAGCGACATTCAACGTCCGCTGGCCACGGTGGTCGTGGGCGGACTGCTGTCCACGCTATTGTTGACCTTGCTGGTGCTGCCCAGCTTGTACTACCTGACGGCGAAGAAGGGGGAGCGATGAAGCCGCCCGTGAAGATGTTGGTGATTTATGTCGACGAGACGGACCTGTGGGGCACGGTGACATTGTATGAGGCGATTGTGCGGCGGCTGCGGCAGTTGGGGATGGCGGGCGCGACGGTGCAATCGGGAATGATGGGTTTCGGGAGTCACGGCAAGGTGCACCGGAAACGGCTGTTCGGAGTTTCCGACGACAGGCCAGTGGTGATTACGGCGGTTGATGAGGAGTCGAAGATTCGCGAGATTCTCCCGGAGATTCGGGGAATGGTGAAGGAGGGCCTGGTGGTATTGCTGGACGCCGAGGTCATTGAAGGAGTGAATGGAACCACGCCATAAGAACATCAAGGAATTTTTCGGAAAGCTCGGACCGGGGCTGATCACGGGGGCGGCGGACGACGATCCATCAGGGATCGCGACGTACTCGGTGAGCGGCGCGAGTTTCGGGTACTCGCCGTTGTGGACGGCGCTGTTCTGCTTTCCGCTGATGGTGTCGGTGCAGTTGATGTGCGCGCGGCTCGGTATGGTAACGGGGCGGGGACTCGCGGCCGTAGTGCGGAGGCGCTATTCGCGATGGGTGCTGTGGGGCGCGT
>JAOAPT010000905.1 GCA_025463045.1 Candidatus Solibacter sp. | reverse complement strand
AGCGGGCCCGGGATTTCGGCAAAGGAATCCGTTCCCTGCCCACCACAGATCACTTCGATTCAAAGGCCCCGTCTACTTCGTAAGCGGGGCCTTTTTACGCGGTGACTACCAGGTCAACTTGCCAACGACCACCATCGTCCGTGGGTTGCTCGTGAAGGTGGCAACCGAGTTGTTGAACGTCGCACTATTTACCGTTACAAAGCTCCTCACGCCGGGCGTAAAGATACTGTAGTTATTCGGAAGCTGAGCGGCATCGGGTGTGCCGGCGATATACTGCGGATGGTTGAAGAGGTTCAGTGCCTGTCCCGAGAGCTCCAGATGCATCCGTTCCGTGATATTGAAGCGCTTGAGCAAGGTCAAATCGAGATTGTTGATCGGACGCATCGCCTCGGTGTTTCTTCCGGCATTGGGAATAGTCCCATATCCGGCGCGAATGTAGCGCGCATTCGGGTTAACCGCCACCCACGCGACTACGGAGTTGACCTGCGCCGCCGGCGCACTCACCGATATCCGGTTACCGGCCCGGTCCAGGCCGTAGATGTCGCTGCCGGTATGCGCGACTCCGTTCGGATTGATCATTACCCGGTCGCCGGCAGCATCGCCATTCAAGTTAGAGTCTATACCGCTTTGGACCGTGTAATACTCAGGCGTCTCATAGATGTAGATAGGGGCGATTTCCCAATTACCGGCCAGGTTCTTGAGGAACCATGAGCGATTCCTGCTGAACCAGGGAGCGTCATAGATTGCGCTGATCGAGAAGCGCTGCCGGCGGTCCAGTAGCGACGTCGACTTGTCCGGTGTCAGGTTCTGGAAGTCCTGCGCGCGCCGTGGTGTCAGGTAAGTCGCGCCAAACTCCGTGGTGCTATTGTCGATCAGACGACTCCAGGTATACGCGGCCTGGAGTTGCAAGCCTCGCGTGAAGCGGCGTGTCGCCTGAAGCGCGAGTCCGTTGTAGGTCGACGAGCCCTGCGGAGTGTATGCGGTGATGACGCTCGTAAAGCCGGCGGCGGCAAACTGCGGCAGCACGTTTCCCGCGTTGCGCAGATCTCCGACCGTAAGCGGCAATCCGGCGAGGGCATTGGCGGCCGGTGCGCTCATGTATGTGGGGATCTGGTTTGTCGCGGTGACCGGTGAGGAACGATTGATCTGCTGCTGCATGGGAAGGTGAACGCCGCGGGTCCCGAGATACCGGGCCTCGAACGTGTAGTCCTTCGCAAATACGTGCTGGATGCCGAAGTTCCACTGAATGGAATAGGGCAGCACTTGATTCAGAATGTAGCCGGACGTATTCTGGCGAGCTTCCGCCGGCGTCAGTTGGTTGGACACCGTGAGGTTGGGCCCAAAGCCGCCATTGGCGAGGAAGCCCGGAACGCCTACGAGGTTGGAGAACTGGGCGTTCGTAATATCCACGGTTGTGGTGAGTTGCGGCGGCAGCGAAAGGATCGCGATGTTGTCGAACAGCACGTCGTAAGCCATGCCAAAGCCGGCGCGGATGGACGTGTTTCCGCTGGTGCCGGGCGAGTACGCGACGCCGATGCGCGGGGCGAACGCATTGGTTTGGGCTGTTGGTTTTGTGAATTGCAGAACATTCGGAACGCTGGCGATGGCGTTCAGCGTTTGAGTTGATGCGCTTTGCGGCTGGCCGGTGAACTCGTAGCGCACACCTAGGTTGAGGCTCAGGTTGGGTCGGATGCGCCAGGTGTCCTGCGCATAAGTATAGGTGGCCGTCTGGTTTCCGTAATAGCGGGGCTGCCCCAGCGTGCGCTCGCCGAAGACGTCCGGAGCGATGTCACGCAGATACAGCTCCAGAGTGGAGTACTCGTAATCGCCGCGCAATCGCTGCGTAAAGGATTGTGGAGCGATGTAGCGACGTACGTCCTCGCCTATCTTGATCGTGTGACTTCCTTTGGTCCACGTCACATTATCCGTAAGCTGGTAAGTGTTTTGGGACTGCGACTGAGGAACATTCGGATCGGGGCCTACCTGTAGACTTAACTCATCGAACGTAAGATTGGGAAATTGGTCGAGGCCGGGAAACGTGAAGTTACCGGCGGGGTAATCCTGAAATAAACGATTGTAGCCGAGCCGGAATTCATTAGTAAGTCGCGGGTTAAACGTGTGGTATTCGGTGAACGTGCCGAGATATGCCTTTTGCGGCACGGTCGTATAAAAGACAGGAAGGGTAGCCGTGGTATCGATGAAGCTGATGTGGTTGTAAACGATACGGCCGCGAATCTGGTCTTTGTCGGACAGGTTCCAATCCGTGCTGAAGACCCCGTTGTAGCTGTTCTGAAAGTTCGGCGCGGCGATCGGCAAAACTCCCACCGGTACGGACGTACCGCCGATGGAGATGGTGCTTGTGGCAGCGGGCGCCGCCGGTACAAATTTTTGGAGGACGCCCAGATTGGTGGCGTTCAGGCCGGGAATGCTGCTGAGAGTTGCGTAGCCCTGAGCGGTGGGCGTCAGCACCTGGCCGGCCGCGGTGGCTGCCTGGCCGACGGGATTGTACTCGAAATCGCCGAAGAAGAACCATTTGTTTTTCACGATCGGGCCGCCGATGGTGGCGCCGAGCCGGTTCTGGTCGAATCGGGGATTCGTGAGAATGCCCTGTTGTGCGAGATGCTGGTCTAAGGCGTTCAGGTTGCGGTTCTGCATGTATTCGTAGAATGTTCCGTGAAAGGCGTTGGTGCCGCCTTTGACGACGGTATTGAACTGACCGCCCATCGAATGACCATATTCAGCGGTGTATTGATTTTGCAGCAGCGAGAACTCGGCAACCGCATCGTTCGGAATACTGGCTTCGGGGCCGGTCGTGGATTTCTGGTTATTATCGATCCCTTCGACGGTGAAGTTGTTACTCCTGGGACGCTGCCCCCCTACGGAGGGACCGGTCCCAATACCGACCCCGATTCCACCAGCGCTGGTAACACCTGCGTTCAGCAAGGAGAGGTTGAGGACGCCGAAGCCGGTGCTCGTGGTCGGCAAGTCTTCGCTTGCTTTGGCGTTGAATGTGTTTTGGATTTGGGCCGTGGTGGTGTCGATCACCGTGGGCGCCTCGGTTACGTCAACCGAGGTGGTCACGGAGCCTACCTGCAATGTCAGGTTCGCTGTCGCGATCCGGTTTAGCTCGACGCCTACGTTCTTCAACGTGGCGGGCCCAAACCGTTCCGCGGTCGCGTCAACATCATAGGTTCCAGGAGGAAGGTTTCCGATTCTATATTCCCCGGCGCTATTGGTCTGTGTCGAGGTCTTGACGTTTGTTGCCGTATTGGTCACGGTGACGGAGGCGTTCGGAATCCCGGCAGCTGCCGAGTCAAGCACACGGCCAACCAGGTCGCCGCTTACTGTCTGAGACCACGCGTAAGGCGCGGTGGTGCCGATGACAACGTAAATCGCGAGCGCGAATACGTACAAAGAATGATTGGGCAATCTGCAAAACAGACTCTTCATGCCGGTACCTCTTAGCAGATGAAATGCCGATTAGTATTGTCGGGTTGCTACTCACGACGCGAGTAACTGCGAGTTCCGGATGTCACTGTTTGGCGGCGGTACGGACAGATGTGTTACCAGATTCGGGATTACCCGGTTTTCATTTTGAGTAGCGCTCTCCAGCAGTTTACCTGTGCCCGGAGTGTCGTTTACGGTTAACAAGTCCTCGAACATGAGGAGGACTACGGCTCCCTCGCTCGCCAAAAGCGCGAGTCGCGGTCGCGGCTCGGATTGGGTCCGGGGATAGGGGACTATGCGGCGCGAGACCTCATGACAGGGAAACTATTATTTATGTTCCTGGCGAAACGATTGGCCGTTGGACGCACTATAGTTGACAGAGGTAATGCGATGACTGTCACACGAAGGATGTTCGCGGCAATGTTCGCCGCACCCGCCGCCAGTAGCGTGATCTCGCGCCTTTACGGGCAGAACTGCGCACCGCCCCCGGGTGGAACCCCTGTAAACTTCGTTCCGCCTACGGGGCTGACCCTCACTCATCGCAAGGCCATGTCGACCCTCACAGCCGGCGAAGTGACGCGCCTCCGGCTCGCCTACAAAAAACTCCGCGATCTCACAGTCTCCGATCCGACGGATCCTCGCGGCTGGCTGCAGCAGGCGAACGTCCATTGCTGGATGTGCGGTGGGGGACCGGTGGAGGTGCATCAATCCTGGCGATTCCTACCCTGGCATCGCATGTACCTCTTCTTTCACGAGCGCATCCTCTGCAAACTGCTTAACGACAATTCCTTCAGGCTGCCGTTCTGGGACTGGGACGCGACGAACAGTCGAAACCTTCCGTCGATATTTCGTCCCGCGACGGCGGGCGGGCAGCCGAATTCGCTGTTCGACGCCAATCGCTCCAACGCGGCCTCGAGTGGTGGACCGATCCCTGCGCCCACCTTCGTTCCGAACCCGATGGCGGCCGCGAGTTTCACCGCCTTCGGTGGTTCGGCGAATTCGGGTGGCGGTCTCGAGAACGGCCCGCACGGACGCATCCACGTGTGGACCGGAAATTCCGCCGGCGTGGACATGGGCAGTCTCGATACGGCGGCCCGCGACCCGGTATTCTACGCTCATCACTGCGAGATCGACCACCTCTGGTTTGAGTGGAACCGGCGCAATCCGGTCGGTCACGCGAATCCCACGGCGCCGTCGTTCCTGGCGACGTCATTCCTGTTCTTCGACGAGAATAAGAAGTGGACGAAGATCAAGGTGAGCGACGTTCTCAAAACCACGACGCTCGGCTATGACTACCTGCCGGGAGCGGGCCTTTCCAAACCCGCTGTTCCCCGCTTCACCGACTTGACCTACGACGCAAGCTCCGGATTGATCACGGTGCCGGAGGACGAGAAATCAACTTTCGCTCCGACTGGGCTGGTCAAGAAACGCGAACTCGTTGTCGAAGACGTCGTCCTCCCCGAGAAAACCGGACTCTATAATGTCTTTGTCGGCGACCCGGCCCCGGCGGATGGCAACCAGGCGGCCGCTCCCAATTATGTGGGCTACATCGGGCTGATTGCCGGCGCACACGCCCACAATGGCAAGAGCGCGATCCGCCTGCAGGTAACCGATTTCCTTCTGCAGAGAATCCTGGGACCCGGCGCAGTATTGACCTATGCCGAATCGGATTCTACCCAGGCAACGAAACTGACTTTCTCCAACGTCTACATCAGTGAGGAATAAACTGCCGCGAGTGGGGGCGCAACCGATGTATCGACTCTGCGGAGCGGCGGCCGGTTTATCGAGGCTGGCCGCCCTGCTCGCGTGTGCTGCCGTCGCGCCGCCCGTCGTCATCCTCGACAAGCCCGTGACGATTACGGTCGACGTTCCGGAGCCGGTGCGCCGCGCCAACCACATTCTGCTGCAATTGGAGCAGGTGACCACTCCGCGCAAGACATCGGCGACCTGGAACATGTTCGTCGAACTGCCGGACGCCGGAGAACGGAGCCCGGTGGACCTGCCGAACTTCGCGGGCTACGTGACCACCCTGCCAAATCCCAGTGCCGCGACCAATCCACCGAAGGGAATGAGCCTGCAGCTTCCCGACCCCGCTGCCCGGCTGGTCCGGAAGCTTCACTCGGTGCGGCTGACGTTCGTTCCGGTTACGAAGCTCACGGAGAGCGTCCGTATCGGCGTGGTCCGTCTCGTACCCATCGATTAGATATACATATCGATTAGGTAAACATGATGATTAGGTATACATGATCAGGTATCGCTCCTATGTCGAAAGCCTACGTCCTCAATCAGCTCAAACACGGCGGAACCGCATCGATTGTGGCCACTGTCAAGCCGCACTGCCGCACTCATGAGCATCTCGCCCGTCTTGAGCAGCACTTCCGCGATCGCCGAGACCTGGGCGATGCCGGCCCCAACATGCTCTACCTGGAGAAGCTCGGCGTGATCGTCGGCGAGGTCGATCGCGAGGGCTGGGACAAGCTTCAGAAATCCGCCGCGCTCAGTGAAGTCACAGGTCCGCCCCCGTTGCGGCCGGTGACCGGCCTCGGTTCGGATGCGCCGCTGGAAACGGCGCCGAAGGTGAGCT
>JAOAPT010000904.1 GCA_025463045.1 Candidatus Solibacter sp. | reverse complement strand
CGCGCACCAACGGAAGCAGGCCGAATACCGGAAAGCCGACGGCAAAGTACGCGAAAAAGGCACCGGCGGCCGCGAGGAGAACTCGCCCGTAGTTTCATATTAGCGGCCATTTCGAGAGGCCTATTGTAAGTTGAAGAAGGACATCGCGAGGACCGCTACGCGCATTCTGAACGACGTAAATTCCGCGCGACTGACGCGCTAGTTCCTTTCCGACTTGACCCCACCCGCGCACTGTGTGATTATTCATCTAGGTGAATATTCATTCAGAGGCGCTCGCCGTGGCCACCATGTTTGCTCCGAACCAAATCCTGAAAACCGCCGCTTCCGATCTACTCAAAGATCTTGACCTCACCGACGACGAGCTCCTCTATCTCCTCGACCTCGCTGTCGAAGTCAAAACGTCCCCCGCCGACTACGCCCACGCTCTCGATGGCAAAAACCTCGGCATGCTTTTCGAAAAGCCATCCCTTCGCACCAAGCTTACCTTCGAGCTCGCCATGAAGCAGATGGGCGGCGGATCGGTCTTCGTCGAGGGACCGATCGGCGTCCGCGAACCCCTCAAGGACATCGCCCGCAATCTCGACCGCTGGGTCAACGGCATCGTCGCCCGCGTCTTCCTCCAGAGCACCGTCGACGGGCTCGCCGAATGGTCGCGCGTCCCGGTCATCAACGCGCTCAGCGATCTCTACCATCCCTGCCAGGCGCTCGCCGACATGCAGACCATCCGCGAGCGCTTCCGCGTCTCCCTGCTTCAAGGCCTGAAACTCGCCTTCATCGGCGATGGCAACAACGTCGCCCAGTCGCTGATGCTCACCTCACTCCGCCTCGGCATGGATTTCGCGCTCGGCTGTCCCGAAGGCTACCTGCCCGACCCCGACATCGTCACTCAGGCCGAAGGGCTCGCCGCCGTCACGGGCGCCTCCCTATTGATCACCCACGACACCCACGCCGCCGTCGCGGACGCCCACACCGTTTACACCGACGTCTGGGCCAGCATGGGCCAGGAACAGGAAACTCTCGAGCGCCGCCGCGCCTTCCGCAACTACCAGGTCAACGACGGCCTCTTCGCGCAGGCCCGCCCCGACGCTATTTTCATGCACTGCCTCCCCGCCAAGCGCGACGAGGAAGTGACCGACTCGATCATGGAGCACCCCCGCTCGGCCATCTTCGACCAGGCGGAAAACCGGCTGCACGCCCAAAAAGCGCTGCTGCTAATGATGATGACCTAAAGACGAGCTGACTTAAACTGGATACATCTTTATGAGGACCACGATGCACCGCCACGAATCCGCCCTTGTGTGCGGCGAGGGAGATCTCCGTCGATGAAGCTCTGGGGAGGACGTTTTGAATCCGGACCCGGCGAAGTCTTCGAGCGTTTTTCCGGATCGCTCGATTTCGACCGCCGCCTGATCGAGTGGGACATTCGAGGCTCGCAGGCCTTCGCGCGAGCCCTCGAACAGGTCGGCATTCTCACCGCCGAAGAGCGCGCGCAAATCGTCGACGCGTTCGATGCCATCCTGCTCGAATCGCGCACACCCGATTTCTACGAAGGCGCCACTGACGAGGACGTCCACACGCTCGTCATCCGAAAGCTGGGCGAGCGCGCCGGCAAGGTCGCCGACAAGATCCACACCGGCCGCAGCCGCAACGAACAGGTCTCGCTCGACATGCGTCTCTGGCTCCGCGAAGAATGCACCGACCTCCAGGCGCAGCTCTTCGCCGTCATGGGCCGCCTGCTCGATCTCGCCGAGCAGTACCCGCACGCCATCATCCCCGGCTACACCCACATGCGGCGCGCGCAGGCCGTCCTCTGGCCGCACTACCTGCTCGCCTATTTCGAAATGTTCCTCCGCGACTGGCAGCGCTTCGGCGATGCGCGCCGCCGCGCCAACGTCCTGCCTCTCGGCTCCGGCGCGCTGGCCGGCAGCGGCTTCCCGCTCGATCGCGAATCGATCGCCAAGGATCTCGGCTTCGAAGGCGTCACCCACAATTCAATGGACGTCTCCGGCGACCGCGATTTCGCGCTCGACTTCCTCTACGCCTGCACCGTGACGATGATCCACCTCAGCCGCCTCGCCGAGGATTTCATTCTCTACTCGAGCGAGGAATTCGGCTGGCTCGAACTCGGCGATGGCGTCACGTCCGGCTCGAGCCTGATGCCGCAGAAGAAGAATCCCGATTCGCTCGAACTCATCCGCGGCAAGAGCGGACGCGTCGTCGGCTGCCTCACCTCCCTGCTCGTCACCATGAAGGGCTTGCCGATGACCTACAACCGCGACATGCAGGAGGATAAGGTGCCGCTCTTCGACGCGGCCGAACAGCTCTCCGGCTCGCTCCTCATGACGTCGGCTGTCATCGAGTCCACGCGCCTTAATCCCGCTCGCCCCGCCGCCGCCGCCGAGGACTCCTGGGTCGTCGCCACCGATCTCGCCGAGGCGCTCGCGCGCGCCGGCACGCCGTTCCACCAGGCCCACCAGATTGTCGGCCGCTTCGTCCTCGAAAGCGTGCGCGCCGGCAAGAAGCCCGCCGATTGGACCGCCGAAGATATGCAGAACTTCGCTCCCGAGTTCACGCCCGATTTCGTCGCACTCCTGAATCCCGCCGAGGGCATGAAGTCGCGCGAAATTCCCGGCGGCACAGGCCCTAAAGCCGTCGCCACTGCGCTTGCTCACGCCCGCCAGCTACTTGGAAAGTTGATCGTATGACCAAAAGCTACCGTCAAGGCCAGATCCTCAAGCTGATCCGCACCAAACGGATCGCCACCCAGGACGAGCTCGCGCAGGAGCTCAAGAGTCAGGGCATCGCCGCCACGCAGGTGACGCTGTCACGCGATATCCGCGATCTTCGCCTGGTGAAAACTCGCGAAGGCTACAAGGAGATGGCCGAGGAAGAGCAGGGCCCTCAGTTCTCCCTCCTCGCCGGCGAATTTCTCCGCGATGTCCTCCGCGCGCAAAATCTTGTTGTCTTGAAGACCAGCCCCGGCCACGCCAACTCTGTAGCTGTCGCCCTCGATAACGAAGAGTGGCCCGAAGTAGTCGGCACCATCGCCGGCGATGACACGATCTTAGTCATCGCCCCGGATAATCCGACAGCGGAAGCGGTACAGGAAAAACTGCTCGGCCTGCTGGAACACAACTAACTTCTTTAGCCGCCGATGAACGCCGATGAACGCGGATAAGGCTGAAGATGAGTGAAGCTTTCGACCGTGCCCACATCAATCTTGCTTGCATGTGGAGGCGTTGCATTCGAGAATGGGGGGCATGGTGAAACGTATCGCATTGGTGCCGCTGATCCTGGCGGTGTGTCTGGCGCAGGAAGGCGCGAAGAAGGGGGTCGACCGGTCGGCGCTCGATCCGACTTGCAAGCCTTGCCAGGATTTCTGGCGGTACGCGAACGGGGGATGGCAGGACAAGAATCCGATTCCCGCGCAGTTCCCGGCGTGGGGTCCGGCGAGCGTGCTGGCGGAAGAGACGCGGACGCACTTGCGGGAGATTCTGGAGGCATCGAAAGACACGAAGTCCGGCCAGATGTACGGGGCGTGCATGGACACGGCGGCGATCGATGCGGCGGGGGTGAAACCGCTGGAGCCGCACCTGGCGCGGGTGGCGGCGATCTCGTCGGCGAAGGAGTTGAGCGCGGGGATCGTGGCGGCGCAGAACGTGGCGAGCGTGGGACCGTTTTCAGTGCAGTCACTGGGAGATCTGAAGAACTCCAAGGAGATCATACTCTGGGTGGATAACGGCGGGCTGTCGCTGCCGGAGCGCGATTACTACTTCAAAGATGACGCGCGGAGCAAGCAGATCCGCGAGGAGTTTTTGAAGCACGCGGCACGCCTGCTGGCGCTGCTAGGCGATCCGGCGGACCGGGCGGCGGTGGAAGCGCAGACGATCCTGGCGTTCGAGACCAAGCTGGCGGATGCGACGAAGACTGCTGTGCAGCGGCGGGATCTGGCAGCAATCTACAACAAGGTGGACTTCGCGGGACTGACGGCGATGGCTCCGGCGTTCGACTGGAAGCTGCTGTTCACCGAGCTGCATCTTTCGACGTCGCTGCCGATCAACGTGACGGAGCCCGAGTTCTTAAAGCGGGTCAACCAGCTGATGACGGCGGAGCCTTTGGACGAGTGGAAGATGTGGCTGCGCTGGCGGTTGTTGACGGGGAGCGCGGGGAAGCTGGCGAAGCCGTTCTTCGATGAGAACTTTCATTTCCGCAGCACGGTGTTGACGGGAGTGACGGAGCAGCAACCGCGATGGCGGACGTGCGTCACGGTGGTGGACGCGGCGCTGGGCGAAGAACTCGGACAGCTTTACGTAAAGAAGTACTTTTCTCCGCAAGCCAAAAAGCGGGCCAACGACCTGGTGGAAAATTTAAAGGCCACGCTGGGTGAGCAGATTCAGGGCTCGGAGTGGCTGGCGGCGGATACGAAGCGGAACGCAGTGCTGAAATTGAACTCGTTCATGTCGAAGGTGGGGTATCCGGATAAGTGGCGCGATTATTCGGGGCTGAAGGTGAATCCGAAATCGCACTTTGAAAATGCAGTGGCGGCGGCGCAGTTCGCGCGCTCCTATCAACTGGCGAAGATCGGCAGGCCGGTGGATCGCACCGAATGGATTATGTCGCCCCCGACGCTGAACGCTTATTACAATCCGCTGATGAACGAGATCGTGTTTCCGGCGGGGATCCTGCAGCCTCCGTTCTTCGACGGCGAGGGCGATGACGCGGCAAATTATGGGGCGGTGGGCGCGGTGATCGGGCACGAGATGGGGCACGGGTTCGACGATCAGGGGTCGAAATTCGACGCCGAGGGGAACATGAAGAACTGGTGGACTCCGGCGGACCTGAAGAGCTTCGGAGAGCGCGCGACATGCGTGTCGGACCAGTTCGACGCGATCGATATCGGCGGCGGTGTGCATCACAAAGGCAAGCTGGTGGTGGGCGAGGCGATGGGCGATTTGAACGGGTTGAAGGTGGCGTATCGCGCGTATCACCGATCGTTGAAGGGGAAGGAAGCTCCGGTGATCGACGGGTTCACGGGCGATCAGCGATTCTTCCTGGCATATGCGCGGGTGTGGGGCACGCAGACGCGGCCGGAGACGGTGCAGTTGCAGATCAATACGGATCCGCATCCGGTGTCAAAGTATCGGGCGAATGCGACACTGCAGAATATGCCGGAGTTCCGGAAGGCGTTCGAATGTCAGGCTGTGGATGCGATGGCGCGTCCGGCGGAGAAGCTCTGCACGTTGTGGTAGCGACCTATCTCCCCAGTTCGGCGAGGGCGGCCTTGAATCCGGTGGCGAGTTTTTCGGCTGGGCCGGTCCCCCAGTAGTGTAGGAAATAAACCGTGGGCTGGCCGCCTGTCATGTGGTTGTGGATGGCGACGATGTTCAGGCCGTTGCCGCGGAGCGCTTTGAGAACCGGAGTTACTTCGCCGGCCAGCATGGCGACATCGCCGGCGATTTCGGCGTCGGCATCGCTGCCGAAGAAAGCGGCCCAGGTGTTGAGGCCCATGCGGGCGTTGATGACCGCGCCCATTTCCTTGAGCTTGAGATCGTCGCGGCCGACGGTGATCTTGTAGACGGGGCCGCTCTGCTCGCCCTCGTGTCCGACGAGCTTCGCGATTTTCGCGGTATCGATTTGGCCCGCGGAGATGGCGGACGTTCCGCCTGACACGGTGGACTGGTGTTGAGGCGAAGCGTGGCCGATCAGGTCGATTGCCGGCTTCACCTTCGCGGCGAGCTCGGCCGCTTTGCCGTGACCGTGGACGTGCATATAGAAGACGCGGGGATTTTCGAAAAAGAAGTGGTTGTGGAGCGCGGTAACTTCCAACCCATTGGCGAGCAGCGCGGACATGACCGGATTGACTTCGTCTTCGAGCAGGACGAGGTCGCCCATCATCACGTCGTGGCCGCCGTCGCCTTTGGTCATGGCAAGCCAGCCACCGAAGCCAAAGGGGGTCGGAGTGGCGATGCCATCGATCGTCATTTTCAGGTCGTTACGCGGGATGTTTACCTTCAGGACGTTGGCCTTGAAGTCGCCCTGCTTCCCCAGGGTCTTGAGCACTCCGTCGTAGTCGGCCGGCATGGTCTGCGCGATCGCGGCCATCCCGGAGAAAAGCAGTACTCCGATTCGTTGCAGGTGTAACAGAACGGTTTCCCTCACGATCCATCTTCACACCTTCACGCTTTAGCGCTTTGTGGGAATGGATACCTTCGATCCGGACATCGCGGCCTCGACTTCTTCGATGGTTTCGGGGACGAAGCCGGAGAGGTTTTCGTAGCCCGTCGCGGTGATTACGAGGACGTCTTCGAGGCGGATGTAGATGTGGTCTTCGGGCACCGTGAGAGCGGGCTCGATGGTGAAGACGTAGCCGGGCTTGAGGAGTTCCTGCGGCGACTGGACGTCGTGGACTTCCATGCCGACGGGGTGGCCGAGACTGCGTCCGATATTCGTGCGATAGCCTTCGACGAAGCGCTGCGCGGCGGCACGGTATTTATCCTTGCTGAAGGGGTAGGCCGCCATGATGGCGTCCATCTTTTTCACGGCGTCCTGCATGACGGCGCGGGCGGTGACGTTGGGGCGGACCGACGTCATCAGGGCCTGATAGAGCTTCACGTAGACGCCGTATAGCTCGCGCTGATCGGCGGTGAACTTGCCGGACGCAGGGAACTCGCGGGTGACGTCGCTGGCGTAGTACTGATAGTCGGGCGCGTAATCGAAGAGGACCAGATCGCCGGCCTTGAGCTGCGCCTGCGCGGCATGGTAGTGGGGCCAGAAGGAGTTCGTGCCGGCGGCGACGAGGCCGAAATATGCGAATGATTGCGCGTTGTTTTTCTTGAACACGTAGTCGCCGATGGCCTCGATTTCGTACTCGTACATGCCGGGCTTCGCGGCGCGCATGGCCTCGATCATGGCGATGCCGGCAATGCGCGTGGACTCGCGGATGAGGGCGAGTTCGCGCGCACTCTTGATACTACGCATGGCGTCCAGGATGGCGTCGAGATCCTTAATTTCGAAGTTCGGCGATACGGCGTGGAGCTTCTCCCGGAAGACGAGTTCGCGCGACGGGCGGCCGTCCCAGGGATCGGCGGCGGTGGCGGCGAGGTGGACGGCGGAGCGGTCGGGAGTGACGGCGGCCTGCGACTCTGGGCGGAAGGGAGTGTAGAGAGTGCGCCGCTCTTCGGCAAGCTTCTTGAGCTCGTCCGCGAAGCGCGCGCGATCGAGGACGCGCGGGATTCCGGTGAGCGCGGCGGCTTCATCGCCGGGTGCGAGCAGCGGGCCTTCGGAGCGCTCGGCGCGTTCGTTGCGCGGATTGAGGTAGAGGGTGACGGACTTGTCGCGTCCATCGATGAGGAGCAGGGCGCGCGGGGATTCGACGCCGGTGAGGTAGAAGAAGTGGTTGTTTTGGCGGAACTTCACGTAGGCGGCGTCTTCGGTGGCCCCCTGCAGGACGGCAACGGAATCGCCGATCTTTTCCATCAGGGCGGCACGGCGGGCGGCGAACTCTTCCCTGGGGAGCGAACTGGTGAAGAGGGGCGGCTGGGCGAGAGCGGCGGCGGCGAGGAGGAAAGGCAGGCAGTACCGGATCATTGGTAGATTTTACTTGACTTCGAAACCATCTGACTCTACTTTGTAGAAGTGCCTAAGGGAGACTATCTCGGAGAATTTGAACAGATCATTCTGCTGGCCGTTTTGCGGCTGGAGCAGGACGCCTACGGAATGGAAGTGAGGCGGGAAATCGAAGCGCGCACGGGGCGCGACGCTTCGATCGGCGCGGTGTACGCGACGCTGGACCGGTTGGAGACGAAGGGACTGGTGCGTTCGCAGGAACTGGCGGCGGAGGGCGATCGGGGCCGTCCGCGTCGGCTATATAAGGTAACGGCGAACGGGGCGCGGGCTCTCGAGCGCACGCAGGAGGCGATCGCGAGCATGTGGGAGGGAGTGAAGGTGCGCGGTGTATGACGGCTCCTCCGCGGCTGGCGAAGTGGATGGTGCGGACGGCGTGTCCGGAGCGCGACGTGGAGTATGTGGTCGGCGATCTGGATGCGGAGTTCGCGCTGCGCGGCGGCGAGCGGAGGTGGTACTGGCGGCAGGCGCTGCGGTCGGTGGGGGCGCTGGCGATGATGGGAATGCGGCGGAACGATTGGGAGTATGCGCTGCTGGCGGTGTTCGTGGCGTCGGCGGCTCCGGCGGTGCTGATGGAAGCGTGGTGGAGCTTTATGCTGAGTAACGTGCCGTTGAAAGCGGACGCGATGCGGCACGGAGATTTCGCGGGGATCAGTCTGGGGCTGACGGCGGTGCTGGCGATGTGCGCGGGGACGGTGTGCACGCGGTGGGGATTGCGGCTGGCGATACCGGCGGCGTGGGGCTTTGTGCTGCTGGGACAGGCGGCGGTGCACAACATCGTGCCGTGGTGGTTTTGCGGGGCGAGCCTTGCGACAGTCGGGCTCGCGCTGACGGCGGGCGCGTGGGTGCGCCATTTAATCGACAAACCAAATGGAGGAGGGACCTTCGCATGAAGTGGGTCAAATTGGCGGCGTTGGTATTGGCAGTGCTGATCGCGGTGCCCG
>JAOAPT010000894.1 GCA_025463045.1 Candidatus Solibacter sp. | reverse complement strand
TCGTTCCCCATGAACTTTTTCTTCTCCCACTTGCCGGAGCACGTCGAAGAAGTCGCCTGCGGAATGTGCCGCGCCATCGCGAGCATCAGGGCGAGCGTGTGCTCCGCCACCGAAATCGCGTTGCCGCCGGGCGTGTTCATCACCAGCACGCCGGCCGCCGTGGCGGCGTCCAGATCGACGTTGTCCACCCCCACGCCCGCGCGCCCGATGACGCGCAGCTTCGGCGCCTTCTCGAGCACGCCCTGGTTCACCTGAACCGCGGAGCGCACCAAAAGGGCATCGGCCTGCGCCAGGTGCTGCGCGTATTCCTTAGGGTTGGAAACGATCACGTTCCAGCCGGGCTGGGATTGAAATAACTCGATCCCGGCCGCTGCGAGAGGCTCCGCGATGAGGATGTTCATTTCATTTCAGGACTGGCGACGTCGCTTGCGCGTACACTTCCTGCGCCGCCGCCACCCCCGCGCCGTACTGCACCGTGTGACCGTTGGCGTTGAGAATGATTTCCAGTCCGGCGAGCATGGCGAACAGATCCGCGAAATCGAAATACCCGAGATGCGCGATGCGGAAGATCTGGCCCTTCATCGAGCCCTGCCCGTTGGCGATGATCGACCCGAAGCGGCTGCGGAATTCCTTCACGATCACGCCCGAATCGATTCCCTTCGGCGCCGTGATCGCCGTCACCGAAGATCCGGGCGACGCCGCCGAGAAGAGTTCGAGTCCGAGCTTGCCGGCCGCCAGCCGCGTGGCGTGCGCCAGCATTTCCGCGTTCTTCACCAGGTTCGCCATCCCGATCGACTTCACGTATTTCAACGCTTCGCCGAGCGCCAGAATCAGCGAGGTCGCCGGCGTCCAGCTCGATTCGCCCGCGTCGCCGCTCTTCTTCTCTTTCTTCAAATTGAAGTAGTAGTGCGGCAGATTTCCGCTCTCGCCGAGCTTCCACGCCTTCGGACTCACCGACATGAACGCCAGCCCCGGCGGAATCATGAACGCCTTTTGCGATCCGCCAATCACCACGTCGAGCCCCCACTGATCGATATCGAGCGGCATCGTGCCGAGACCCGTGATCGCGTCGACGACAAAAATCGCATCCGTCTTCGCCACCGCGCGCCCCATCGCTTCGACGTTGTGCGCCGCGCCCGTCGACGTCTCCGACGCCTGCACGAACACGCCCTTCACGCCGGGCTCCGCCTTCAACGCCGCTTCCACCTGCTCAGGCTGCACTGCCTGACCGTAAGGCACCGTGATCACGTTCGCATCCAGGCCATACGCTTTGACGATGTCCGCCCAGCGCTCGCCGAACTTACCGGCGACGCAGACGACGACTTTATCGCCCCTGGAAAACAGGTTCGAGACGGTCGCATCCATCGCGCCCGTGCCGGACGCGGCGAACATCAGCACGTCGTTAGACGTGCCCATCACCTCCTTGAGATCGGCCAGGCAGGCGCGATAAACCTTACGGAAATCTTCCGTTCGGTGGTGCATGTCCGACGCCATCATGGCGTGCAAGGCCGGAGGATACAGGGGCGTCGGACCGGGTGTCAGTAGGCGTTGTTTTTTGATGTACATCGTGAGGAACTTTCAGAATAACAGACAACCCGAGCCCACATCCGGGCCGCGACCGTGAGGGAGCGGTGGTCGCCTGACCACCGCTCCGTAAGTTCTTCGACGGAGGTCACGGCCGCCGAACGGAGTCCTCAAGCACCTCGATGATTTCGTCCGCTGCCTTCGAGATCGCCGTTTTACGTTTTGGCTCGGAACTGATCCAGAGCAGAAGCGCGGTATTGAGCCAGACGTTCGGTTCCACCCGGTCCCCTTCATCCAGTTCGACGATGGTCCAATTCTGTTCGTCCGGCCCGATCACTGTGAAAGTGATCTCCGTTCCGAACGCTGTCCGCGCGCGATAGGACTTTCCCGTTTCCAAGAACATGAAACATTCTACCTACAGAGGATGCCGGAAGTTGAGGCCGTATAATAACAGACATCATGCCCCTCATTGACCAGGTGCAGCAGGAAATGGTGACCGCGATGAAGAGCGGCGACGCGGCCCGTTTAAGCGCGCTCCGCATGCTCAAGGCCGCCCTCATGAAGCTGAAAGTGGACTCGCCGAAACCGATCGACGAAGCCGCCGAAATTGGCGTTCTTAAGAACCTCATCAAGCAGCGCGTCGACGCCGCGGAGATGTTCCGCAAGGCGGGCCGCGCCGATCAGGCCGACAAAGAAGAAGCCGAAAAGGTGATGCTCGAATCCTACCTGCCCGCCGGCGCGAGCGAAGAGGATATCGATGCCGCGATCGCTGCGGCCTTCGCCGAAACCGGCGCCACCTCGATCAAGCAAATGGGTATCGTAATGAAGGCCGTGCAAGCCAAACTCGCGGGCAAGACCGTGGACGGCAAGACGCTGAGCGATAAAGTGAGGTCCAAACTTTCATGACGCCGCCCAATAAGTTCCGGCCTTTCGTGCCGGAAAGCATGCAGATGAAGGAGTTCACCTGGCGAGCGGTATTGCTCGGCTTGGTGATGTGCGTGGTGCTCGGCGCTGCCAACGCGTACCTCGGACTCAAAGCCGGCCAGACCATCGCCGCCACCTACCCCGCCGCCGTCATCGGCATGGCGATTCTGCGCATTTTCAAGGGCTCGATTCTCGAAGAGAATATCGCGCGAACCGCAGGCTCGATCGGCGAATCGGTCGCTGCCGGCGCCGTCTTCACGCTGCCCGCGTTCGTCATGGTGAAGGCCTGGGGCTCGTTCGATTCCCCCGAGGCCTATTGGAAATCCACCGCGCTGATGCTCGTCGGCAGTGTGCTCGGCGTACTCTTCGTCTCGCTGATCCGCCGCGTGATGGTAGAAGATCCCGAACTGCCCTTCCCCGAATCCGTCGCCGCCAGCGAAGTCCACAAGGCCGGACAGGGCACCGCGAAATCCGCCAAATATCTCTTCTATAACATCGGTTTCGGCGCGGCCACCTTCCTCGCCGGCGCCTTCAGCTTCTTCGCGCCCGACCAGGATTTCTTCTTCCGCATCGGCTCCCTCGGCCGAAGCGCGCTGCGCCTCGGACCGCTCGGCTCGACGCGCACTATCCCCACCGGCGGCGTTACCACGGTCGCCGCTCCGAGCGTCAGCCCCGCCTACATCGGCGTCGGCTACATCATCGGACCCGAACTCGCCGCGCTCAATTTTTCCGGCAGCGTGATCGCCTGGGGTCTCCTGATTCCGCTCTTCATCTATTTCCTCGGACCGCAGTTGCAGTCGTTCCTGCCCGCCGGCCAGCATGACGAAGACTGGCTCGCGCTGGCCAATTCCGTATGGCGCTACATCGTGCGTCCGATCGCGGTCGGCAGCATGATGGTCGGCACCTGCTACACGCTCGTCCGCATGCGCAAGAACCTGATCGCCGGACTCGCCAAGGCCGTCCACGAATTGCGCGCCGGCGACGTCGACCAGAAGTCGGTCGGCCGCACCGAACGCTACATGAGTTCGAAAACCGTGTTCGGCCTGATCGCCGTCACGTTCCTCTTGATGTGCGTGCTCTACATCTATATGACCGGGATCGTCGGCGGCGCGATCGCCGCGGCGCTCGTCATGCTGATCGTCGGCTTCTTCTTCGCGACGGTGTCCGGCTACCTGGTCGGCGTGATCGGCTCGTCGAATAATCCGATCTCCGGCCTCACGCTCTCCACGCTCGTGATCGCCGCGCTCCTCATGGTGTCGCTCGGCGTCAGCGGCACGAGCGGCGTGGTCGCCGTGCTCGCCGTCGCCGCCGTCGTGTGCGTATCGTCGGCAGTCGCCGGCGAGTTGTTGCAGGATTTCAAAGTCGGCTACATCCTCGGCGGAACGCCGCGCACGATTCAGATCACCGAACTCATCGCCGTCGTCGTCGCCAGCTGCGTGATGTACTTCCCGCTGCTCTGGCTGCACGTCGGCAACATCAACAAGGGCGGCATCGGCTTCGGCGATAAGGAGCTCTCCGCACCGCAGGCCGGACTGATGGCGTCGCTCGCACAAGGCATCGTCGGCGGCGATATGGCATGGCCGCTCGTCATCACCGGCATCCTCATGGGCATCGCGATGATCATGTTCAAGGTGCGCAGCCCCATGCTGGTCGCGATCGGCATGTACCTGCCGATCGGCACCACGAGCGCGATCTTCGTCGGCGGCATGATCCGCTGGATCACCGATGTGATCCGCAAGCGGCAGGGATTCAACGAAGCGCAAACCGCGCGCGTTGAGAACGTCGGCATCCTGGTCGCCAGCGGCTTGATCGCCGGCGAAGCGCTCGCCGGCCTCGTCATCGGCTGGTTCAATTACAAGTACGGCAAACTCCCCGCCGTCTTCGAACATCCGAGCTATCTGGCCGGCGTCGGAGTGATGGCTCTCGTCGCGCTCTCGCTGATTCGCATCCCGCTCGCCAACGCCGGCGACCCCAACGAGCCCGCCCCGCCCGCGGCGATAATGTAGTCATGAGGCCGCGCGACACATCGCCCGAAGCGTGGAAGGTCCTGATGGACCTGATGCGGACGATTCCGCCCGAAGAGAAATTGCGGAGGGCCATCGAATTCACGGCCATCGTTCGGAACCTCGGCGAAGCCACAATTCGTGCGGAGCATCCGTCCGCCACCCCGCGGGAAATCTTTCTGCGGATTGCGCAACGGCAACTCGGAGAGGACTTTCAAAAGGTCTTCGGCGAGGAATGGCGTCAATATGGATGTTCTCAGCGAGACGCTTAAAGAGGTTACCTCCGCACTGAACCTGTTAGGGATTCGCTATGCAATCGGCGGGTCCCTCGCTTCCTCCGCGCGCAGCATCTGGCGCACAACTCTCGACGTCGACATCGTCGCGGCCATTGCTCCTGCTCAAGCGGAAGCGTTCGTGAAATCCTTAGGCAAAGACTGGTACGCCGACGTCGATTCCCTGCGTAATGCGATCGTAACCGGCCGCTCATTTAACATCATCCATATGCGCAACATCCAAAAAGTGGATGTATTCCCGGCACGTGAGCCGTTCCACCAGACCCAGCTGGATCGCGCCACCGTTCTACCGCTCGGCGAGGAGCAAATCCCTTGCGTTGTGACGACTGCCGAAGATATTCTCCTGGCGAAACTCCGCTGGTATCGCGAAGGCGGCGAGGTCTCCGATCGTCAGTGGAGCGACATCGCCGGCATCCTCGCGCAGAATCCCAATCTCGATTGGCCTTACGTCGACTCTTGGGCCGAGCGCCTGAAAGTTGCCGACCTTCTAGAGCGCGCACGCGAGGATGTGCAAGAACGGTGAGCGAATTATGGCTCACTCTCGGAGCCGGCCGCGGCGAGAGCGAAGGAGTCGTCACTACCGAAGAAATAGACGAAATGATTCTCCGGGCGGAAACTAATCCTCACGCAAACATC
>JAOAPT010000851.1 GCA_025463045.1 Candidatus Solibacter sp. | reverse complement strand
TTGGCGGCGCAGGGGAAGTGGAGTGAGGCGGGGAAGGAGTTGGAGGCGATTGAGGCGGAGGTTAGGAAGTAGGGACTTGGGGTTTGGTTTATTGGCGTTGATCGGCGTTTATCGGCGAATGAAGGTTTTTCGGAAGAAAATCTTTAGCCGCCGATGAACGCCGATCAACGCCGATAAGCAAAAGGCTAAGAAGTGAATTGCTCGCGCGGACTTGGGCGAGGCCGGCGAGTAGGTGGGCGGGGAGTGGGGATTCGATTTCGGGGGTGATGAGGCGGGCCTCGTCTATGTTTTTGAGGTGAGCTTCATGCGATCGATGCGGCGGTGAGGCAGTCGGGTGGTTGTTTTATGGTGTTGATCGGCGTTTGAACGCGGATCAACGCCGATCAAGGAAAGGCTAAGAAGTTAATCGCGGGCGCGAAGTTGGGCAAGGCGGGCGAGTAGGGGCTCGGAGAGTTGGGATTCGATTTCGGGGGTGATGAGGCGGGACTCGTCCATGTCTTTGAGGTGAGCTTCATCTTTTGCGCGGAAGCTGGTGAGCTTCATGCGGACGAGATCTGCGAGGGGGATGAGGCGGATGCCTTGAAGTCGGGGGGATGGGCCGATTTCCGGGACGGGTTCGGTGTAGTGCGGGCGGACTTTTTCACCGGTGAAGATGAGGTGGACGGCGCGACGGGCTGAGGGGCCTTCGGCTTCGACGAGCATGTCCACTCCGGCTACGTGTCGGTAGCGCAGATCGAACGGTTCGACGGCAGCTGCGATTTTTTCGAGGTCTTCGCGGCGGACGGCGATGTCGATGTCGCGCGTCAGGCGGCCGGCGAAGGGCACTGCCTCTTCGACGTAGAGATACGTGGCCAAGCCTCCGACGACGCGGTATTCCAAGTTGGCAGCGGCGAAGGCTGCTTCCACGCGATGAGCGAGGTCGAATAGCTGTTCCACACGTTTCTCGAAGAAGGTGTTGACGTAGAGCGGCACGGCAGACCTGTTCGGATTATCGCATTGCGTTACGAGAAATCGAAGCGGAGGGTGTGGTCGAAGGGGGTGTAACCGGTGATGTAGACGGACTGGCCGGGGAGTTTGGGTTCGGCGCCGCGGAGTTGGGTGAGGAGGTGGGGGGCTGCGCCGGGGCCGAAGGTGATGGTGTTGGGGCCGACACGATAGGTGGCGAAATCCTTGGTGAGGATGCCGTTGGGACAGCCTTCGAGGGTGCCGCCTTCGCGGAGGCTGATTTCGACGGCGACGGGGACGTTGGGGGTGCCTTTGGCCTCGAGGCGGAGGGCGAAGCCGGACTTGAGTTCGACGATGCCGGCGGATTGGGTGAGGCGACAGATCTGCGACTGGCGGCGGGTGGCGTGGAGGGCCGACCAGTTGTCCGCAGTCACGCGCTGTGGGGGATCGAGTGGCTGGTAATACGGGCCTTCGAGCGACTGGCGGAGGATGTAGGCGTTGCCTTCTTTGGCACCGGTGGTGGGGATGAACTGGCCCTTGCCGAAGAAGGATGTCGCGAAGCGGACGGCGTCGATGACGGCGGCTCCGTTCCGGGCGCTGAAGAAGCGGCTGCTGTCGCGGAGCACGAGAGTCGCGTCGAATTGTCCGCGGCGGATGCGGGCGAGGTTCATCGTGGGGAACGTGCGTTCGTAGTTGTCGGGGAGCGGCGCGGGCGCGGGGAGAGGGGCGTTGAGTTCGGGGTATTCGAGCAGGGCGGAGAGGCGCGCGTGAGGCGCGAGGGTGCGGGCGAGAGCGGCGAGCAGCGGCGAGTTTTCGTGAACGGCAAGGTATTGGACGGGGAACCAGTAGCCGGCCATCGTGCCGCGGACGAACTGGTCCTGGCGGCGGGAGACTTCGGTGACGACTTCGCCATCGGGATGGAGCAGGTAGAGCATGGCGGCGAGATTGCGGCGGACGGGGTCGAGGAGCGCGGGGCGATTGAGTTTGGCGGCGAGGACGGTGAAGGCGCGGTCGCAGACGGTGTTGTAGGTGACGGTGGAGCGCTCGATGTACTGGCCGTCGGAATCGATATCGATGCCTTCGGCGAGCCACTGGTCGATGCGGCGGGGCCAATCGGGGTAAGGGAAGATGGCGTGGATCTGGGCGAGCGCGGAGGAGACGACCCAGCGGTGGTTGGGGGTGTGGATGCCGCCGGTGGCCATGGCGGCGGCGGCTTTGAGGAGGAAGGGGCGGAGGGCGCGGAGAACTTCGTCCGCACCGTAGATTTTGGCGATGGCGGCGGCTGTGGCGACGTTGTGGGTGACGAAGCCGGTATCGGGCGGGGAGTTGAAATTGGTGGAAAGGAGATCGATGTTGCCTTCAGGGGATTGGGAGCGCTCGAGGAACTGCGCGGCGAGGCGGATGCGGCTGACGAGTTCGCGCGCATTCGCCGGGTGCTTCGATTGGGGGCAGACCAGGGCGGCGGTGGCGGATTCGATGAGGCCGGCGGCGGCTCCGGCGGAGTACATGAGGTAGTCGTCGGGGATGGCACCGGCGTGGGGGCTGGCAGGGTCGGTGATCTGGGCGCGGAGGAGCGTGTCGAGCGAGGCGTCGTGGCGCGTGACGAGGGCGGGGTCGACGGATGGCGGGGTGGCGGCGGAAGCTGCGGATTCGATCAGGCTGACGGCAGCGAAGGCCAGGAGCGCCTGGCGGCGGGTAACCGGAGTGTCCATAAGATCGCCTTTAGGAACTACCCATTAGAGCACTTCGATAAGATAAGCTGACACAACCTTTATGCCCACTGAAAGTACGGCGTCGACGGACGCATCGCGCCATCTTCCTCTGCTTGTGCTGTTGTTTGCGGGGAGCGGGTGTTCCGCGCTGATTTACGAGACGGTCTGGTACCAACTGCTGCAATTGTCGATCGGGTCGACGTCGGTGTCACTCGGATTTCTGCTGGCGACGTTCATGGGAGGGCTGTGCATCGGGAGCATCGGACTGCCGCGGTTGAAGCTGGGCGGGATGCATCCGCTGCGCGTGTACGGGTACCTGGAGTTGGGGATCGGGGCGTGCGCGATTCTGGTGCATTTCCTACTGCCGCTGGTGAATTCGATTTACGTGGCGGGGGCGGAGCACGGGATGCCGGGGATGCTGCTGCGCGGGATGATCTCGGCGGTGTGTTTGCTGCCGCCCACGATCTTGATGGGCGCGTCGCTGCCGGCGATCGTGCGATGGCTGAAATCGACGCCGAATGGAGTGGAGTGGTACGGGCTGTTATATGGCGGGAATACGGCGGGGGCGGTGTTCGGATGCCTGCTGGCGGGGTTCTACCTGCTGCGGATCTACAACATGGCGATCGCGACGTATGTGGCGGCGGGGATCAATCTTGTGATCGCGCTCGCGAGCTTCGCGTTGGCGGCGCGGACTCCGCATCAGGCGACGGCGGAGAAGGCGGGAAGCGCTCCGCGGGTGGGGCCGGCGGGGGTGG
>JAOAPT010000841.1 GCA_025463045.1 Candidatus Solibacter sp. | reverse complement strand
TGTACAAGAATGGCGCGCTGCTGAAGGAGCTGGGACAGGCTGCTCCGGCGGGCGGCGCGGCGGGATCGCTACACTAACGAATGCTGAAAAACATTGCGGCGCTAGTGTTCGCGGTTGGCGCCGCGTTCGGACAGACCCTCTCCTTCGAAGTTGCGTCGGTGAAACCAGCTGGCGGGATGGATCCCGCCGCCATTATGTCGGGCAAGATGCGCATCGGGATGAAGGTCGACGCGGCGCGCGTGGATATCGGCATGTTGTCGCCCGCGGACCTGATCCGCATCGCGTACAAGGTGAAGTCGTGCCAGGTGCAGGGTCCGGATTGGATCACCAGTGAGCGCTTTAACATCATGGCGAAGCTCCCCGAGGGCGGAAAGGAAGATCAGGTCCCGGAGATGCTGCAGACGCTGCTGGCGGAGCGGTTCAAACTGACGTTCCACCGGCAGAGTAAAGAGCAGAACGTGTATGCGCTCGTGGTGGCGAAGGGTGGGCACAAGCTCAAACCGGCCGACCCTGTACCGGAGGCATCCACGCCCGAGCCAGGCGCTTCCGGAGTGCGGATGAGCGGCGATATTCAAGGGAAGGGAATGGTGGTGAGCGGCGGGCCCAACGGCAATCAGACGAAGGTCACGATGAACGGCGGCATGATGCACATGGAGAATTCGAAGATGCCGATCACGGGGTTCGTGGATATGCTCGCGCGGTTTGTCGATAAGCCGGTGGTCGATCAGACGGAGTTGAAGGGTGACTATCAGATCGCGATCGATCTTTCGATGGAAGATATGAAGAATATCGCGCGGGCTTCGGGGATGGGGGCGATGATGGGCGGGGGCGGTGGGGACGCGTCGCGCCCGGCCGAGTCGGCGAGCGATCCGACGAGTTCAGTGTTCACCTCGGTGCAACAATTGGGGCTGAAACTGGAGGCGCGGAAGTCGGCGATCGATTTGGAGAAAGTGCCGACAGAGAATTAGTCCCCAATCCGAGCCGCGACGGTTACGGAGCGGTGGTCACAGGGAGGACCACCGCTGCGTAACCGTCGCGGCTCGGACTGAGTTTCGTGCAGCGCGTAGGACTACCGCACCGAGACAGTGACTGTCGCGGGGCTTTCCTTCGAGCCGACCGCGACCACCACCGGCACGTTACCCGTTACTCCCGCGGGGAGCTTCACATTGACTTGCATCACGCCGGCCACCATGCTCGGCGCGGCACCCGCGTACAGCACTTCGGCCGGCTGATCGCCAATCGTCACACGCACGGATTGCATCGGCTTGGGGAGCGCCTTGACGGCGAGCAGTCCATCGACGCCGCCAGGATTGGTCTGGCCTTCGCCGGTGGCGAACAGGATCACCACGCTGCCGCTATCGGCGGGATTGCCCGGGCCGTTCACGCCGCCATCCTGATTGAGGATCGCGCCCGGACCGCTGCCGCTCGCGTTGGCCGTGAAGAGCGCGGGGGACGCCTGGTCGACCGCCATCGTCACCGCGTTCGACCGCACACCGAAGCGCTCGACTTCGACCTTCACGGTCGCCTTGCCCTGCACGCTGTACGGCACGATCGCGCTGCTCTGTCCGGCCGATGCGTAGATCATGGGCGCGGGCACGCCGTCGAAAAGGACGCGCGTGTTGCCGGCCTGCGTAGTCACTTTGTCGTCGCTATCCACCGCGAGGCTCTCGAGTTGATCGGGGCCGATGTTGCTGCCGTAGATGACGACGAGCTCACCGGGGGCGACCGGTCCGCCACGGCCGCTCGCCGCGTTGACGATTCCCGCCGCGGAAATCACGCCAGGGGGCGGCGCGACCTGGAGCACCACGTCGATCGTGCGCGGGCTGTTGATGGCGTCGGGCGCAGTCACGGTGATGGTGCCGCGATACGTGCCGGGCTTAAGGCCAGTCGGGTCGACGGTGACGGATAGGGTCGCATTCGTGGTGCCGGCGGAGGCGGCGACCTTGAGGAATCCGCCGCTGCTCGACGCGGTGAACGGGATCGCAGTGCAGGCGCTCACCGAGACGGTCTGCGCGGCGGGAGCGGGTTGGCCGGGGAACGAGACGAAGCTCAGCGAGCTCTGGCTGAGGATCAGGATCGGGTCGCAGATCTTCGTGAGGAAGGCTTCCTGATTGCCCGCGAACGCCGGGCGTAGCGCGTTTTTCATGGGGAAATCCGCGGAGAGTGTGTGGCCCGCAACGTACGCCGCGCCCGTGGAATCGACCGCGACGGCGTGCGCGATATCGTCCTTCGCGCCGCCGATCGGCGTGCTGTACACGATCTTATCGCCGGCCGGGTTGAGGACGGTGAGGAACGAATCGACAGCGCCGCTAAAGCTCTGGATGGCGCGTACGCTCGGGAAGTCCGTCGAGTTGGTGATGCCGGTGATGACGATGTTGCCCTGCGGATCGACCGCGACGCCGCGAGCCTCTTCGAGGTACGCCGACCCCTGCGATTGCGTGCCGCCGAGATACGTCGCGTACAGCACCTGCGCGCCGTTCGCGCTCACCTTGGCGACGAAGACATCCGTATTACCCTTCAAATCCTTTTGCACCGCGCCCGCCGTGACGGGGAAATTCTTTGACGTGGTGGACCCGGCGACAATCGGGTTGCCGGAAGCGTCGAGCGCGATCGCCTGCACGCGGTCGTCGCCCGAGCCGCCGAGGTAGGTGAAGAAAGCGAGGGCATTGCCGGAGGGCGTGACCTTGGCGATGAAGGTGTCGCCGCCGCTGGCGTACTTGGTCTGGTACACGCCGGTGGTAGCGAGATTCGGCGAGACCGTGTAGCCGGTGACGTACGCGCTGCCGGCCGCATCGACGGCAATACCATACGGGTCGTCCGCGCCCGGGCCTCCGAGGAAGCTGCAATATGCGATGCGGTAATCGGGCGCCTGGAACTTGGCGACCAGTGCGTCGTTGCTGCCGGCGATCTTCGGTTGGAAGGCGGTGACGACGGGTAAGTTCGCAGAGGTCGCATAGCCGGTCACGTAGATGCTGCCCGCCGCGTCGAGCGCCAGGGCGTCGACGCGATCGTTGGCGTCGCCGCCGAGGTAGGTCGAGAAGAGCAGCTTATCGCCCGCCGCCGCGACCTTCGTCACGAATCCGATGTTGGCCGAAGGCGGCTGCGTCTGCGTGGCGTTCACCAGAGGAAAATTGCGCGCGCCGGTGACGCCGCCGAGGTACACGTTCGCGTCCTTATCGACGGCGATCGCAAGGCCGTTCGTGTTCGAACTGCCGCCGAGATAGCTGGAGAACACGATCTTGTTGCCGGCCGCGTTGAGCTTGGTGACGAAGGCATACGGGATCGAACCCTGCAGTTGCGTGAAGGGCGTGCCGACCACGGGGAAGTCGATCGACGTAGTCTGGCCGGTGAGATACGTATTGCCGTCCTTGTCGACCGCGACCGCGTTGATCTGGTCGCCGAGGTTGCCGCCGATGAACGTCGAGTAGACGACCACCGGGTCGATCACGAGTTCGCGGTCGCGATCGTATTCGCCGAGGCGGAAGCGCACCACGCCATCGCGTAGTTCGTAGGCGGCGGCGATTTCGCGGCGCTCGCCGTCGACCTGCTGATACGCCACTGGACGGCGATGCACGAGCATCTGGCCGCTCATCGCGAGCTCGAGTTCGCCGGCGCGATTTACACGCATCTTTTCGGCGCCCTGGAAGCGCACGCCGATATCTGCGGGCCGCGCACCGGGGCTCACCACGAAATCATATTCGAGCTGGCCTTCATGGCCGTGATACAGCAGGTCGACGCCCTGGTAGACGCCGCGATAGCGCACCGCGTCGAAGAGCGGCACGTCGCGCCTCCACTGGCCTGTGTCGCGTCCGACGAAGTAATTACTCTTCCCGCCGTTGGCCCCTACGGGTTCGATCGCCGACGCGTCGCGCGCGCCTATAAGGCTCATGCGCAGCGAGCGATCGTGCAGGCGCAGCACCGCTTCATTTCCGGTTAGGAAGAGCGTATACCCGCGTCCGCGTGCGAGATAGCGCACGCTCGCGTCCGTCTGTCCGTGGTTCGCCTCGAAGGCGTAGGGCAGTTGCGCGGGACTCTTCACTGCCGCCTGGCTCACTATCGCAAATGCCGCAAGGGCCATCCATACTCGTTGCATACCGTTATTGGGTCTCCAATGTGCAACGCGCAAGGGCGGGGAAAAAAGGCGCAAGAAATATGAATCGTTCGGGCATTCGACGGGCGGCTGCAAGTCGAAACGTCCAAACGGAGCCGCGACCGTGACTCGCGCTTTGGCGAGCGAGGGAGCGGTGGACACTCCTCGCGTGACCACCGCTCCGTAACCGTCGCGTCCGATGAGTGCTTCGGAATTCGCTAGCTGAATGGAGATGCCGACAGACTATAGTTCGAGGACGATGCCGCGCACCGGGAGGCCCGTCGCGCGCTGGAGGGCGAGGCCGTAGAGTTGCACCTGCGCGACGCTGCGCTTTTCGCGGCGGTCGGTTTTGTAATCGATCACGGTCCAGCTCTCGCCATCCGTCC
>JAOAPT010000787.1 GCA_025463045.1 Candidatus Solibacter sp. | reverse complement strand
ACTGGGTGCATAGCTATGTCGCGGATAATAGGACTTACTGCGTGTATGTCGCGCCCGATGAGGACGCGGTGCGCCGGCATTCGGAGTTGAGCGGGCTGCCGAGCGGGCTGCCGATTCGGAGCACAGGCAGGGACGAAAGAGAATCCGTGGAAGTTGACGACGCCGGGGACGTCGGAATTCGAAGCGTACCGGTATGCGGACGCGGCGCCTCCCGTGCTGGCGGTGCAAGCGGGGTCGACGAAGCTGCGGTATCAGTTGCGATGCACTGAAGATCTGCACGCGATGTTGAAAGCGCATGGCGACCGGATACCGCTGGGGAGTGCGGACGAGCAAAGGTCCGCGGCGGGCGGTTCGGGATGTACGTGCCGGTGCCGAAGAAACTGGGGTTGGCGGAGGTGGAGGAGAATCCCCGGAATAATCGGATGCGCGCGATTTAACGGGGGCGCAGTGAACATCACCGGGGCCCCCGCACGGAGCTTGCTAATCAAGCTCGCTGTAGTGTCGCGACCAGGTCCTCAAGGCGATCGTAACTGATGCCTGCACCACGAGCCATTCCAGATGCGACCACCATGTCGCGTACTTGCAGTGAGGGATACCACACGGTCGCCGTGAAGCGCGTCTTACCATCCTCGTCGCTCAGTTCGGCCGTCACCACGGACACGGTGTCAGGAAACTGTTCGAAGATCTCGGTGAACACCACCCGGCTCGGCGGAGTGACTTCCCGGTATTCGCCGTGGAATGCGGCCTCGCCTTTGGGATGGCGATTGACGAAACGCCATGACCCACCGGGGCGAAGATCGATTTCACAGACGGGGACCGAGTAGCCGTCCCCCAGGCGACCCCACCACTGCTTCACGTGTTCGGGCTTGGTCATTGCCTCGAACACCAGGTGCCGCGGGGCATCGAACAGGCGCGTCAGACGGATCTCGTTGTCCGACGGCGTTGTGACTTTAAAGCTTTCGCGATTTGCTGTTCCGCTTCCTACCATGACTCTTTTTCTCCTTTGCCTTTAGTTGTTGTACATACTCGTCCAATCGATCGAGCCGCTCTTCCCAGACTTGCCGGTAGCGTTCCGTCCAATCGGACACTTCTTTCAGGGGACCGGCCTTGATTCGACACCGCCGCCATTGCGCGTCCCGCCGCTGCTCGATCAGTCCGGCGCGTTCCAAGACGCGGAGGTGCTTGGAAACGGCGGGCGGGCTGATGGCGAACGGCTCGGAGAGTTCGCCTACCGAGCATTCGCCCAAGAGGAGACGAGCCAGGATCGCTCTTCGGGTGGAGTCCGCAAGGGCGGCGAAGGTGGTGCTTAATTGATCGGGCGGCATCGTGTTTAACTAAGTGGTTAATTAACCTAATGGTTTTATACCGCGTGCGGGAGTGTTTGTCAAGGGAAAAGACAGTACGCAATCAAAGCGTACGGATTGACGGTGGAGGGGCCGGAGTATCCTGTACCATTTGAATGTGTACAACGGAAAGGAGCCGCCCCATGCCCAGGATTGCGGTTGAAGACAATAGCCGGATGTCGCTGCGGATTCCGGCCGAGGAGAAGGCTGTGCTTCTACGTGCGGCCGCGCTACGACGGACGGATCTGACCGATTTCGTCCGCCACGCCAGTTTAAGTGCCGCGAGGGCAGTGATTCAGGAAGCGGAGCATCTGGAACTCTCGGCGCGCGATAGCCTGCGGGTCTTGGCGGCGCTGGAGAAGCCTCGCAAGCCGAACGCTAAGTTGTTGGCCGCGGCAAAGGCGCTGCCAAAGCGGAAATGAGGTTGCCGGACTGGCACGAAGAGCCGGTCAATCGGCGGCATGATGGTGAGCCGGTCGACTGCGGCGAGGCTGCGTTGAACGAGTTCCTGCAACGGTACGCGCGGAAGAGTCATGAGATGGGCGGCGCGAAGACGTTTCTCGCCATCGACGATGCCGAGCAGAAAACTGTGCTTGGTTTTTATAGTCTGAGTCCTGCCTCGATTGGGTATGCCCGGACGCCGGAGCTGGTGCGGCGAGGCCTGGCTCGTCACGATGTGCCGATGTTTCGCCTGGCGCGGTTGGCGGTTGATCTGAAGGTTCAAGGACTCGGGTTCGGTGGGCAGCTTCTGTTGTCGGCCGGCAAGAGATGCCTGCTGGCGTCGAGGGAGGTGGGTGGCGTGGCGATGCTGATCGATGCGAAGAACGCGAGGGCCGCGGCATGGTACGCGAGCTACGGCGCGCTCCCTTTGCTGGATGCTCCGCTCTCGCTGGTGCTGCCGCTGGCGACGATCGAGACGGCGCTGAGGGTGGCGGGGAAGTTGGACGGGGATTAGGTGGAGGAGCGCGATTTGCGCGATGACCGCAACTACCGCCGCGGACCAACCGAAGTTCGAAGTGGCGTCGGTGAAGCGGACGGAGCGAGGCATCATAAAGAACTTCCTGGGGCCTGGGACTGTCACATTGAAGGGCGACCCCCTCAAAATCGTTCTCATGGAGGACTTCAAGGTAAGAACCTACCAGATCATCGGACCTTCCTGGCTGGATGAGGATTGATTCGAGATCGTCGCCAAGATGCCGGAAGGCGCGACCAGCGATCAGATCCCGGCGATGCTTCAGGCCTTGCTGGGGGAAAGGTTCAAGCTCGCCGCCCACAAAGAAAATCGCCCGCGCCCTGTGTATGCGCTGGTTGTGGGGAAGGGCGGTCCGAAATTCAAGGAGGCCGACCTGAGTTTTCGGCGCATGGGTCCGCGTCCTGGCGGG
>JAOAPT010000772.1 GCA_025463045.1 Candidatus Solibacter sp. | reverse complement strand
GCCCACCGCGAATCCCTCTCCTTCGATTTCTCGAACGCCGGTTGGGTGGCAGTGCAAAACAGAAATGTGGTCTGCCAGTTCTTCGCCAGATCTTCGATCATGCTGAGGATCGGCCCAACGAATTCGCGCGGCACGGTCTGAACCTCATCGAGAATCACCACCGACCGCGCGATGTTGTGCACCCGCCTTAGGTCCGAGGGCCGATGAGAAAACAGACTCTCGAAGAAGCGGACCGATGTCGTGACAATGATCGGCGCATCCCAGTTCTCCGTCGCCCGACGGTGATCAGGATTCCGATACGTTTTCTCTCCGTCCGTTGAATCCCTATCGCCGGAGTGATGCTCCAGAATTGCCTCTGCTCCGAACGCCTTGGCAAACACTTCTGCATTCTGCTCGATAATCGAAAGGTACGGAACTACCACGATAATTCGCCGTACTTCAGGAAACGCTACGGCGCGCTCAAGGGCGAAGGCCATCGACGAAAGCGTCTTGGCCCCTCCAGTCGGTACGGTCAGCGATAAGATATTGCCCATTCGGCCCGCCGCTGCTCGGCACGCGGCCAACACTTCGTATCGAGCCTTCTTCACCGGGCCATCCGGAACCTGGGCAGCCCGCTGCTCGATGAATGTGAGCAGTTGATCCAGGCGAGACGCGGCGGACAGCGGACCGCCGGAATGGGACTCGCCCGAAGAGTCGATGCGATCCGCATCCACCAGACAACTGAAAAGCATGCGCGTCCGCAGATCGAAAATATTAGGATCGTCAGTGGTGACGCCCAACAGCTCGCTGCACTCGGCCAACTCCGGGCAGTCACTCTTAGCTGTCTCCAAAAGACGGTCGAGGACACCTTCCACTTCCTTGGTGCGCTCCCACAAACAGGACTTGTCGCCTTTCGAATTGGGCAAGCCTGCGTGATGGCCGGCAATCGCATACGCCGCCTCGAGTGCTTTGGCTCGCCGCGCAACGGCTGCGCCATGGGCAGAGTGCGGCGCCGGTCCGGATTCACCCCGAATCCTCTTCTGAAACTCGTCTGTATACTTGCCCAAATCGTGCAACAGGCCGGCAGCTTTGGCCGTCGCGTGGAACCCGGGGTCCGAAGGTCTCGCTTCTCTGGCAAGAGTTTCCGCGATCGCGCCGACTCGGCGAAGGTGCTCGTTAAGAGGCTGCCAGCGCGCGTCGCGATGAGTCTCTGGTAAGCCGTCCCGATCCGAATGCGCCCAATATTTCATGACCCTTAGCTTACGCCGGCTGCTGCTGCGTCATGCAGTGCAGGGCGCCGAGGCCCCAGATGAAATCCGTGCAGTTGATCCCCACCACTTCGCGATCCGGGAACTGCTTCGCCAAAATGCCCAGCGCGACGCGGTCGTTCGAGTCGTTGAACGTCGGAACCAGCACCAGCCCATTAGCAATATAAAAGTTGGCATAGCTAGCCGGTAGCTGCTGGCCGTTAAAGATCAGCGGACGCGGCATGGGCAGCTTCACAACGCGCAGGCCGGCCGCGCGCAGCGTCGCCGTATCGGCGGGATCGCTCTCGGTGCACAGAACGACGGTATCCGGATTGACGAAGCGCGCCAGGTCGTCGACATGCCCGTGCGTATCGTCGCCTGCAATTCCGCTCTTCAGCCAGACGACGCGCTCAATGCCGAGGTACTCGCCGAGACACGCGTCGATTTCTTCCCGGCTCATCTCCGGATTGCGCGCCTGGATCGGACTCAGCAGGCACTCCTCCGTAGTCAACAGCAGGCCCGCCCCGTTGACGTCGATGCTGCCGCCTTCGAGCACCATGCCCGGCGTGAAGATCGGCAGCTTCAAACGCTTCGCGAGGTACCCCGGAATCGCAGCGTCCTTCTTGTAGTTGTCGTACTTCGCCCACGCGTTGAATCGCCATCCGGTCAACGCGATTTCTCCCGCGCGATTCTTCACGAACAGCGGACAGTAGTCGCGCGTCCAGACACGATCCGTCTCGCGCACGAAAAACTCGACTGCATCGAGATTCGCGCCGACCCTTTCCAAAATGCGCCGCGCCTGTTTTTCAAGCGGCGCATTCTGAATCAAAATGCGAACCCGCTCCACCTGACTCAGCTTCTTGACGATGTCCGCGTACACCCATGGAATCGGCGCAAACCGCCCCGGCCAATCCTCGCGATTATGCGGCCACGCAATCCACGTGGCCTCGTGCGGTTCCCACTCCGCCGGCATGCGGTAGCCACCGCTCGAACCCGCCTTCAATCGATCACCCTGCTCACAATCGGCGCATACGCGTCGATCCTCCGATCACGCAGGAAGGGCCAGTTGCGGCGCACCGATTCGATGACGCGCGGGTCGCACTCCACGACCAGCGTCTCCTCTCCATCGCCCGCCTTCGCCAGCATTCTTCCCTGCGGGTCGCTGACGAAGGATCCGCCCCAGAACTGCAGTCCATCGCCCGTCGGACCTTCGTGCCCGACGCGATTCACCGCCGCCACATACACGCCATTCGCAATCGCGTGCGAGCGCTGGATCGTCTCCCACGCATTATGCTGCGTCGCCGCTTCTGCCGCATCCGATTCGTGAAAGCCGATCGCGGTCGGGTAAAACAAAATCTGCGCGCCGCCGAGCGCGGCGAGACGCGCGCCTTCCGGATACCACTGGTCCCAGCAAATCAACGCCGCGATCCGCGCGTATTTCGTATCGAAGCAGCGGAAGCCAAGATCGCCGGGCGTGAAGTAGTATTTCTCGTAAAATCGCGGATCGTCCGGGATGTGCATCTTGCGATAAATTCCGAGCAGTTCGCCGCCCGCATCGATGATCGTCGCCGTATTGTGAAAGACTCCCGCCATCCGCCGTTCGAAGATTGAGCCGACGATCACCACATCGAGTTCCGCCGCGAGCCGCGTGAAGCTCTCGGTGGTCGGGCCGGGAATCGTCTCGGCGAGATCGAACGTGCCGATGTCCTCCGTCTGGCAGAAATACTGCGAGCGGAAAAGCTCCTGCACGCAGATAATCTGCGCGCCTTTGCCTGCCGCTTCGCGAATGCGATATTCGGCCTTGGCGAGATTTTCGTTGGGGTCGAGCGAGCAGGCCATTTGTATTAAGCCGACCCGAAACTTGGAATGCTTCACACTTCCATTGTAGCGACGCTTGGTATCATTTCAGTTGCATCATGCATCGTGCGCTCGTACTGTTTGATATCGATGGCACGCTGGTGCGCCGCGCCGGCCCGCATCACCGGCAGGCCCTGGTACACGGGGTTCGGCGGGTGACCGGAGTGGAGACGACGACCGAGGGAATTCCAGTGCAGGGCATGCTGGACCCGGTCATTTTGACGGTGATGATGCGCACCGCCGGCATCGGGCAGGCGGCGATTCGTGAAGCGATGCCCGCCATCCTCCGGGCCGCCGAACGTTACTACCTGCGGGTCTGCCCGGCACTGACGGACAAGCACTGTCCGGGAGTCGAGCCGGTGCTCGAACGGCTGGCGAAGCGCGGCATTCTGCTCGGGCTGGTGACGGGCAATTTAACGCGCATCGGATGGCGCAAACTGGAGCGCGCGGGACTGCGCCGGCACTTCCGGTTCGGCGCGTTCGGAGAGATGGCGAAGAGTCGCGCGGGGCTCGCGAAGCTGGCGATCCGCGAGGCGCGTAAACAAGGATGGATTGAACGCGACGCGGTGGTATCGCTGATCGGCGATGCTCCGCAGGATATCGAAGCAGCGCGGGCCAACGGCATCCGCGCGATTTCGGTGAAGACGGGGATCAGCCCCGTGGAAGATTTAGAGGCTCTGCAGCCGGACGAACTGTTGCGTGATTTGAGGGAGTTGCGGCTGCGAATGGTGGAATAGGTATGCGGGCTCATCGGGTTCTGGGTTTCCTGTTGTTTTGCGGTAGCGTCTGGGCGCAACAGTATGTGATTTCGACGATTGCGGGAGGTGCGGCGCCGCCGACGCCGATCGCCGCAAGCAAGGCATCCATCGGAGATCCCGTGCGGATCGCCGTGGACACCGCGGGGAACGTCTACTTCAGCAGCCTTCATTCGATCTTCAAGGTCGATTCCACGGGCACGATGACGCGCTTCGCGGGCAATGGACGCCCGGGAAATTTGGGCGATGGCGGGCAGGCCGCCTCGGCGCAATTGATGTTCCCGATGGGTCTCGCGATCGACGCGGCGGGGAACGTATTCGTCGCCGATCGCGATGCGAACGTGGTGCGGCGGATCGCCGCCAACGGCACGATCTCGACAGTCGCCGGCAACGGCACTCCGGGCTACGCGGGCGATAGCGGCACGGCGACATCCGCGCAACTCAACGGCCCGTTCGGCGTGGCGGTGG
>JAOAPT010000761.1 GCA_025463045.1 Candidatus Solibacter sp. | reverse complement strand
CGCGACGGTTACGGAGCGGTGGTCACGCGACCAACGCTCCCTGACGGTCGCGGCTCCGAAAGGCATTTTGCGGGCGGCTTCAGCCGGAAGACATCGGGTAAGGCAGGCGCACCTGGAACGCGGTGCGGCCGGGGCGGCTCTCGAAGCGAAGCGTGCCGCGGTGTTTGCGGACAATGCGGTTGGCGGTCTCCAAGCCCAGGCCCGTGCCTTGGCCTACTGGCTTCGTCGTAAAAAATGGCTCGAAGATGTGCGGCTGCGCCTCGAGGGGAATGCCTGTGCCGGAGTCGATGATTTCCACCATCAGGCCGTTGCCGTTCCCATCGGCGGTGGTGCGGATCTCGAGTTCGCCGGTCTCACCCATGGCATCGATGCCGTTGACGATCAGGTTCGTCCACACCTGATTCAGTTCGCTGCCGAAGGCGCAGATGCGGTGGAGCGTACGGTCGAAATTGCGCGTCACCTGAATGCCGCGTTTGAGACGGTGGACCAAAATCAGCAGCGTGTTCTCGATGCCATCGTGGACATCGATCTCCTGCTCCGAACCTTGGTCCATGTACGAGTATTCCTTGATCGCCTTGACGAGCTGCGAGATGCGGCGCGAGCTGCTCTCGATGACTTCCACCAACCGGGGAACGGAAAGGGCGGCGACGAGGCGGTCCAGCACGGGAGCGATCACGTCCGTTGGAAATCCGGAGGCGAGCTGCTGGACGGCGGCGCGGTCGAAACCGGCATCGGCAAGCACTCCGGCCAACCGCCATGCGTCCTGCAGCCCGCGGGCATCCAACCAATCGCCGATGGCCTGCTCGCGGTCGCTGCGTTCCAAAGGGTCGGTGCACGCGGCCGGCGGTGCGGCGAGAAGTTTCTCCTCGGTTTCGGAAAGCAGCAGGCGCTGCTCGGGCGTGAGCTTGAGGCGATCGATGGCGAGATCGGCGGCACGCATACCGCGGACCGCCTCGCGCAGATTCTCAGCGGCGAGCGCGGCAGCGGCAGCCGGGTTATTGAGCTCGTGGGCCAAGCCGGCGGAGAGCTTGCCGAGCGCCATCATCTTTTCGCGCTGCTGTTCATCGCGCGTGACATAGCGAATGCGGTCGGACATGATGCCGACGAGACGACCGGCAAGCTCGGGGAAGCGTTCGATCAGTTCCGTGAAATGGCTGGAGTGAAGCGTGGCGAGGCGCGAGGGCTGCATGGCGCGCACGGTGGTCGGGTAATGCGTGAGGCGCGAATAGGGCAGCAGGCCGGTGACATCGCCGGTGCGGGTCGTGAAGATGCGGCCGTCGCTGGCGGCCTGCCCGCTGCGGCCTTGCAGCTCGCCTTCGAGGAGAACGATCATGCGGTCGGCGGCAGCGCCCTCGGCGATCAGTACCTCGCCCTCGCGATAGGAGGCGATCTCCATGTGGGCGGCGAGCCAGTCGATGATCGGTTGCGCGAGATCGGAGAACGCTGGGACGCTTCGCAGTTCGACGGCGAGTTCGGTCATGCCGCAACCTTGGCCAAATACTGGTGGACGAAATTGATCGCGATGGAGCCTTCGCCCACGCCGGATGCGACACGTTTGATGGAGCCGGCGCGCACGTCGCCGACGGCGAAGACGCCGGGCACGCTGGTTTCGAGCAGCCCGGGGTCGCGATCGAGCGGCCAGCCGGTGGGACGCTTGCCTTCGTGAAGCAGGTCCGTGCCGGTGATCAGATAGCCGCGCTCGTCGCGTTCGACGAAGCCGGCCAGCCACTCCGTGCTGGGCTGGGCGCCGATGAAGATGAATATGGCGCTGGCCGGTACGGTCTGGATTTCGCCGCCTGCGCAGGAGATGGAGATCGATTCGAGGCGGTTCTCACCATGCACCGCGACCACTTGCGAGTGTGTATTCACTTCGATGTTTGGCGTGTGTGAAATCTCGTCGATCAGGTACTGCGACATGGTGGCGTTCAGGCTGTTTCCGCGGATCAGCATGATGACGCGGCCGGCGTGGCGCGCGAAGTTCATCGCGGCCTGCCCGGCGGAGTTCGCGCCGCCGACGATGTAGACGTCCTCTCCCGCGCAGGAATTGGCTTCGTAGGGACCCGCACCGTAGTAGACGCCGGCGCCGTTCAGGGCGTCGAGGCCAGGGACGTCGAGCTTACGCCATTGCACGCCGGTGGCGATCAGCAGGGCATGACAGGAGAGCTCCTTGGTATCGGCCAACGTGACGATCCGGTAAGGGCCTTCCTGTCGAACACCGACGACCTGCTGCGGCGAGAGGATTTCAGCTCCGAAGCGGCGGGCCTGCGCCACGCCGCGACGCGCGAGATCTCCGCCGCTCAAGCCGGAGGGGAACCCGAGGTAGTTTTCGATTCGCGAACTGAGGCCGGCCTGCCCGCCCGGGGAATCGCGCTCCACAATCACGGTACGCAATCCTTCGGACGCGCCGTAGACGGCGGCGGCCAATCCCGCAGGTCCGCCGCCGACGATCACGAGGTCGTAAAACTGCATCTCGGATTGCGTGCGCAGACCGATGCGATCCGCCACCGCCGCGAGCGTCGGCTGGACAAGCTGCGTGCCGTCT
>JAOAPT010000758.1 GCA_025463045.1 Candidatus Solibacter sp. | reverse complement strand
GCGATAACTCTCGCGATGCCACAGCGGATCGCTCGCTTCATTAGTGCCGTAGGAGAGCACGATCAGTCCCGGACTCCGCCGCTGCAGGTAAGTGGCCAGCATGCCTTCGTCCCACTTCAGCAGCAGTGTGGCCTCCGCGCCGTTAATTCCCAGCGCCTCGTATGTCACGCCTACAGCCTTATCCGCGACCCAGCCGAACAGTCGTACCGGCCGCGCATCCAGCGTCTTCAGCAGAAACCGGTGCGCGCCCGGCTGCGAGATGTAGCGGACGAACCCCGCGGCCGTCTCGCCCGCCGTCGGAATTTCATCGAGCTTGTCGTCGTAATCGTAGAGCGCCATCCGCCCGCCGCCGGGATGCTGCAGAAAATGAATTTCGAGCCGGTCGCACTCCGCCTGCAGAAAGACCGATTGCCCCGGCCGCGACGTCTCGATGCTGACGCCGCCCAGCCCGTACCAGCCATCGCCCGCGCCCGTGCGCAATCCCTCGCTCACCCATCCGGTCGTCGCGCCGCCGCGCGCATCGAACCGGCGGTAGCCGAGGTACGGACGCCCCGTCAACGAGAAGCCCGAACCGCCATCGCCGAACCGCTCCTTGAATTGATCGCGCAGCCCGCCCGTCCATTCATCGGCCGCGGTATGCGAATCGCCGAACTGAATGATGTGGACCGGCTGCTTATTCTCTTCCGCCCCCAGCCGCACCAGTTGTTCGAAGAACGTCACCAGGCCGCCGGGCTGCTGGAAGGGCTTCGCCGCCGAATCTTCCAGGTAGCCGTCCACCTTGCGTTGCGCCGCCGTCCGCGCCGCCGCGCTCACCGGCGGCGATGCCGGACGCTTCGCCTTCTTCTTTTTGCGGGCCGCCGGCGCAAACGGCGAACCCGCGAGCACGCAGCAGCACACCAGTGCCGCTCCGAGTGCCATGGGAATCCGCCTGCGCATTATCTCAGTGTACTGATCCGCAGTTGATAACGGTTCAGTCCGGAGATGATTTCGCGCGTGAACGCCGTCGCGATCAGCTTGCCTCCCGCCGGGTTCGGATGAATGAAATCCGCCGACACCAGCCGCGGTTGCGCCGTGTACCAGCGCGCCATCGTGCCGTCGCCGCCCATCGCGTGGAACGTGTCAAAGAAGCCGCAGCCTGTCTCCCGCGCGACACGCCGCTGCATGTCGACGATCCGCGGAATCGTCAGCATCGTGGCGATCTGGCCGGGCCCGGACTTATACCCGCGATCCATCGGACTCATGATCAGAATCGACGTCCCCGGCAGTGCCGCCTTCACCCGCCGGATCGCCTCCCGCAGTTCCTTCTCGTACTGCTTATCGACGAACTCCGCGAAGTCCGCCTCGTTGGTGCCGTAGTTGATGATGACGAGATTCGGACGGCGATGCTGCAGTTCCGCCGCCCAGTGCTGCGGATTGAACATCCGCGAGAGCACCGTGATCGACGCGCCGTTGAGCCCGAGGCTGTCGTAGACCACGCCGGGCCCCGCGTTCTCCGCCGTGATCCCGAAGACGCGCACGTGCCCCTGCGTGACCCGCAGTTCCAGCTCGCTCGCCGCCTCCGGCACGGTGAACGCCGCAAAGTCGGCCGCTTTGCTCTCGCCCGCAGTCTCCACCTTCCCGAGCACGCTGTCGCCCGCCGAGAGCGTGAACTCGCCGCCCTCGGGCTGGCGTAGGAACCACACCTCAAACCGCGTGTAGCCGGTCTTCTCGTAGACGATTTTACTGCTCGCCCCCGTGCCGCCGGTCAGGCTCACACCGCCCAGCCCGAATAGCCCGTCGCGCGCCTCGAAGTGGCTCGCCGGCACCATCTGCCAACCGCTGCCCGAGAGCCGCACTCCCGTGTGCTGATACCACGCCCACGGCTTCCCCGGCAGGAGGAAGCCGTGGCCCGCATCGCCGAAGCGCTCCTGCAGCAGCCCTCGTATATCGCCGGTGATTAAATCCGCGGTGGTCGGCGAGTCGCCGTAATGCACGATCCGCGTCACGGAATCGCGCCGCCGCAGCGCGCCGTAGAATGCGTCGAGCACGCCGTCGTTATCGTCGAGCAGCGCCCCGATCGCGTCCGCCTTCTTCCCGATGGTCGGCACCCGGAATGGCGGCGGCGCAGGCGGCAGCGGTTCCACATGCCGCGCCAGCGGACTCAGCGGCCCCATCGCGTCCCACTGTTTGGTATCCGGGGGATTGACGAAGGCGACCAACACGCCGGCTACGAGGATGGTCAGCCCGGTTTGGATGGGGAAGTCTCGCATGGCTTAGAACCGGGAGTAAACGAACGGCGCGCTGGCGCTGCCACCGAAGTAGCGCAGCGTTACCGCCACCAGCGCGAGCGCCGCCGCGTGCACGTAGAACGGGCTCGCCGCGAAGCGTTCCATCACCTCGCTGTACCAGGACTTCGGCACGAAGAACGTAGCCGCCGCCAGCACCAGCGCCAGAGCGAACAACGGCGTGACATTCTCAAAGCTCACCGACAGCGAGCCGATCCGCCCGAGTATGTCGAGCGCGTTCCCCACGCTGCCCGCGCGGAAGAAGATCCACGTCAAGCAGACGAATTGGTACGTGCCAAGAATGGCGAGGGGACTCGCTTGTTTGGGACGCCCGCGCCACGCCCACCACCCTCGTGTCGCGGCCAGCGCCACGCCGTGCAGCAGTCCCCAAATCGCGAAGGTCCACGTGATGCCGTGCCACAGTCCGCCGAGCACCATCGTGATCACCAGATTTAGGTACGGCATGACTTTGGTGCGCCCGCCGGGCAGCGCGAAAAAGAGATAATCGCGCAGCCAGTTGGAGAAACTGAGGTGCCAGCGCCGCCAAAACTCGGTCAGGTTCCCCGCAAGGTACGGCCGGTCGAAGTTGATCGGCAGCCGCACGCCCAGCAGTTGCGCACTCCCGCGCGCAATGTCGGTATATCCGGAGAAGTCGAAGTACAACTGCACCGAGTAGCCGTAGACCGCCAGCAGAACCTCCGCGCCGCTGTAGAGCTTTGGCGTATCGAAGACGCGATTCACCAGATTCTCCGCCAGGAAATCGGCGACCAGCGCCTTCTTGAGCACGCCGAGCGCGATCAGAAAAATCGCGCGCCCGCCATCGACGCGCGCCAGGTGGCGATTCGCCAGTTGCCGGACAAGCTCCGTCACGCGCGTGATCGGCCCCGCCTGCAATGTCGGGAAGAACGAGACGGCCGAGAGATATTCGAGCAGGCTATCCGTCCCCTTCGCATCACGGCGGTACAGATCGACCGTGTACGTCAAGGCCTGCAGCGCGTAGAAGGAAAGCCCGAGCGGGAAGATCCAATCCCATCCGCGTGGATTGACCACCAGCCCCATGTGGCGCGCTCCCACCAGCAGCGCGAGATTGAGCGCCACGCTGACCCCGAGCAGCGCACGCCGGAATGCCGCGTTCTCGAAGCGCATCAGCCCGAGCCCGACCAGAAAATCCACTGTCCCGCAGGCCGGAATCAGCGCCAGATAAAATAGCCCGTAGCGTGCGCAGAAGAAGTAATTCGCCAGCAGAATGACGCCAAGTCGCACGAGCCGCGCGGGCGCCGCCCAGTAGAGAAAGAAGACGAACGCGACAAAGGCAAAATACGAACCACTCCCTGCGGCAAGACCCATGAGATTCTCTCAGGGTAGCAGGGCTTGCAATTGCGATGCCGCACGTCCCACCCACGAAACCGCACGATCGTGATGCCCCCTCCACAAAGTGCCAGACCCGCGCACTCTGCCACGCCGCCGGCACGACTCACCCGGTGCATTCGAAGGATCGCGGAAGCTCTCTCGCGTGGCGAGACTCGCCTCCTTCCGACCACACCGATTACGAGGTCGGCACGAACCGCCCCGGCTCGCAAAGTCGCGGAATCCCTCCGCGCGAAGCCAGACCCGTCTCCGCACACCGCGACCGCTGAGGTCGGCACCACCCGCCGGGTCCGCAAATCCCGGAAGTTCTCCTCGCGTAGCGAGACCCGTCCCTCTGCCCCACCGCGATTGCGAGGTCGGCATGAACCGCCCCGGGTCCGCAAAGTCTCGGAAACCCTCCGCGCGGAGGCAGCCCGCCCAGGTCCGCAAGATCGCCGAAGTTCTCCTCGCGTGGCGAGACTCGCCCCCTCCGCCACACCTCGATTACGAGGTCGGCACGTCGAGTCAGCGCCCACCCCGAAACTGCGGGGTCGCGAAAAGCCGTTCACGCCGGATTGAATACTATATTCGCTCTATTGTCAGCGCCCGCTGCGCCTAGCGTCCTTGCACCCAAGAATTGCAGGTGTAAGTTCGAAACAGGAGACGACGTGTCACTCAGTCCACGGTTTGACTTCGCCGCCGAGGCCCTTGTAGCCGTTCTTCATCCGCTCTTCGATTACCGCCCACACCTTCGGGTCCGTGCCCTTCCACTCGGCGACCGCGCGATTGCCGAGATACGGCAAGTCGGCGACTCCCATTTTGCTCGAGAAGAAGCCGCTGACCGTCAGATCGCGGAAGCGCGTGAAGAACGCCGCCCACACGCGATCTTCTCTCGCGGCCTTCGCAGGCCAGGCGATCCGGTCGAGAATCTGCTTCTGCTGATCAACGCTCGCCACGGCGAAGTCCTTCTGGAAGAGCCTGGTCGATTCCTGGTCCAACCACGTCAGGCCGCCGAGCACCTGCGCGGAGAGGTTGTCCACGCCGTCCTCCCGTTTGCGAAAGTCGAGCCAGTCGTCGATGAACTCCGGAACTCCGGCGGCCGTCGCGCTGCCCGAATGCTCGTCGGCCGGGATGACCAAATCGCAGAGCACCTGCACGGTCCGCCACTGGTGATCGTCGAAGATCTTGCGCTGATACTTGACAGGCGCCGGAGCGGCCGGGGCCGGATGATTGTGCTCCGCCTGCTGCGCGGCGGCAGCGGCGGGCGCCATGCCCAGGATCTGGATTAAATTGCGGCGTGTGACGTCCATATGCTGCCTCCTTATAAGTTCCGTTTCTTGATTTGATCCGCGATGTAATCGCTGGTCCGCCAGCCGAGCGCCGTGATCGAAAGAGTCGGATTCTTGTCGGCGTTGCTCGGGAACGGCGCGGCGTCGGTGATGAACAGATTCTTGCAGTCCCACGCCTGGCACCACTGATTGAGCACGCTGGTCTTCGGATTGTCGCCCATCTTGGTCGCGCCGACCTCGTGAATAATCTCGCCGCCTCGCGAGATCGGGGCGCTCTGTCCCGTCACCCGTCCTCCGGCCGCGAGGATGATCTCCTTGAACGTGTCCTGCATATGCTGCGCCTGCTTAATCTCGTCGTCGCTCCACTTGAAGTGGAAGCGGAGCACCGGAATACCCCACTGGTCGACTGTATTCGGGTCGATGTCGCAGAAGCTCTGGTCGTTGGGGATCATCTCGCCGCGTCCTGCGAAGTGGACGTTCGCGCCGTACATCTTGCGCAGATCGCGCTTGAGACCCTTGCCGTATCCGCCGCCGAGGATGGTGTGCGATCCGCCCAGAATTCCAGCGCCCGGCATGCCGCGTCCGCCGCCGAGTTCGATGTGATACCCGCGCGAGAACGGCATTTTGCCGGCCTTCTGTTCCTTATAGAGCCACCACGGCATATACATGTGCATCCCGCCGACGCCGTCGTCATTAGCTGGCGGCAGGTCTTCCAGAATCGGCAAGTACCCGTTGACCGATGCGCCGACGGTATCCATAATGTACTTGCCGACGAGCCCGGTGGAATTCGCGATGCCGTTGGGGAAGAGCGTGGATTTCGAGTTCAGCATGATGCGCGCCGTCTCGCAGCAGCTCGCGGCGAGCACCACCACCCGCGCGTTCACCGTGACTTCCTTGCGCGTCTTCTTGTCGACGTACGAAACGCCGGTCGCTTTGCCATCGGGCCCGACCAGCACTTCGCGGCACATTGCTCCGGTGCGCAGTTCGAGATTGCCGGTGGCCATCGCGGGCTTGATGTGGACGCCGGGCGAAGCGAAGTTGGCGTTGACCGCGCAGGCGCGTCCGCACTCCGCGCAGTAGTGGCAGGCCGGACGGCCGTTGAGCGGCTTGGTCAGAATCGCCAGGCGCGAAGGGATGCAGGGAATCTTGAGCTTGTCGCTGACCTTCTTAATGATGCGCTCGTGCGCGCGCGGCGCGGGCGCAGGCTGGAAGCGTCCGTCGGGCGTATTCTCCAAGCCTTCCTGCGTACCGAAGACCCCGATGAGTTCCTCGGCCTTGTCGTAGTAAGGCGCGAGATCGTCGTACGTGATCGGCCAGTCGAAGCCCTTGCCGTCGCGACTGTACGGCTTGAAGTCGTACGGGCCCATGCGCAGCGAAATGCGCCCGTAGTGATTGGTGCGTCCGCCGACCATGCGTGCGCGCCACCACATGAACTCGCTGCCGGGCGCGGTGGTGTACGGTTCGCCGGGAACCTGCCAGCCGCCGACGAGTGTGGCGTCATAGTGGCCGAAGGGTTTTTCTTTCGTACCGGCGGCCCGATGCGGAGCATTGTAGTTCCACTTGAACATGTCGCTCTGCGTGGCCGTGTCGTAATTGGCGCCGGCCTCCAGCATGCAGACTTTCGCCCCCGCGAGCGTGAGCACGTGAGCGGCGATTCCGCCTCCCGCTCCGGAGCCAACCACGATCACATCGTACGTTTTCGGACTGCCCTTCGTCTGCGGCATGCACCCTCCCAGGACAACTCAACCATGTTACTTAATCCATGAGTTGACATGCCGGGACGTCGATAGGGGCGGCCAAGTTGACCGAAAGTACTTTTCAATGTAAAGTGCTTGCATGAAGAGAATTGTACACCGTGATATGACATGTCCGCCTGTGCTGAATGGCGAGGCGGGGCGCATAGAGCGGCGGTATGCGCTGTTGATCAATCCGTTCTACGCGAAGGATCCGAACGCGAGCTACGGGAAACATGTATTGACCCCGACGCTGGCAATGACGAGCTTTGCGGCGACGACTCCGGCGCACTGGCGCGCGGCGTACTGGGACGAGAATCTGCTGGACGGGCGCCCGCCGTGCGATCCGCTGCCCGAGGTTGTCGGGATCACCGTGCATTTGACGTTCGCGCGGCGGGCCTTCGAACTGGCGCACTGGTATCGGAGCCGCGGGAGCAGGGTGATTCTGGGCGGGCTGCACGTACTCTCGTGTCCGGAGGAGTGCGCGCCGCATGCGGACGCGCTGGCGATCGGGGACGGCGTGCAGTTGTGGCCGCGGATTCTGGCGGACGTGGAGAGCGGACTGTTGCAGACGCGGTACTCGGCAACCTACGAGAACGACTATCGCGAAGACCCGGCTCCGCGGCGCTCGATTCTGCCGCGGCGGAGCTTCTTAACGACGACGAGTTTGATCGCGACGCGCGGCTGCCACAATCGCTGCGGCTTTTGTTATCTCGCGACGGACGGATTGCGGATGCCGTACCGGATGCGCGATCCCGGGCAGATCGCGGCGGAATTCGCGGCGGACGATCAGCCGTACGCGGTGTTCATCGATAACAACCTGGGATCGAATCGCGAGTATCTGCGGGCTCTGTGCAGGGCGCTGGCTCCGCTGAAGAAGATCTGGAGCGCAGCGGTTTCGATCGACGTGACGGACGATCCGGGGCTGATCCGCGAGATGGCGCTCGGCGGATGCACGGGCGTGTTCGTCGGGTTCGAATCGCTGACCGATGAAAACCTCGCGGACGCGCGGAAGAAGACGCCGCGGACGGCGGACTATGCGCGGCGGGTGCGGATGCTGCACGAGAACGGGATCCAGGTGAACAGCTCGTTCGTGCTGGGCTTCGATCACGATCGCCCGGATGTGTTCGCGCGGACGGCGGAGTGGGTCGAGGAGAACCGGCTGGAGTGCTCGACGTTCCACATCTTGACGCCGTATCCGGGGACTCCGCTGTATCAGCAGATGGAGGCTGAAGGGCGGCTACTGCATCGCGACTGGTCGTTGTACGACACGGCGCACGCGGTGTTCCGGCCGCGCCACATGTCGCCGGAGGAACTGGAGGAGGGATACGCGTGGATCTACGAGCGGCTGTTTTCGCATGCATCGATCTGGCGGCGCCGGCCGGAGGACTGGCGCGCGGTGGCGCCGTATCTGGCGATGTCGTATTTGTACAAGCGGTCGAACCGGTTCTGGCATTTGCTGATCAAGCATCATCTGGTGCATGCGGTGTGGCGTCCGCTGGTGGAGTTGACGCGATGGCGGCACGTGCGGTACCGACAGGGACTGAAGTCCACGGCGAGCGCGGCCGGCGTGCAAGTAGTGGCGCCAGGGGTTTAACGTTCCATGACGATGCCGGCGCTGGGAAGGATCGGGAACATGGTATCGAGGCTCAAGAACGCTTGTGAGGTCTGGGCGTTGTAGCCGTTGAAGCTGTCGTAAACGTAGTTGGTGCGATTCAGCAGGTTGATGACTTCGCCGAATAACGTGAGCTTCCATTTGTCCTTGGTCCAACTCTTGTTGACGCGGACATCGGCACGGACGTAGGCGGGCATGCGGGTTTGGTTGCGGACATTGCTCAGGTAATACAGCGAGCCGGACTGACGGATGTAGCCGGGAATCGGAAAGCCGGAGCCGTAGCTCGATTTGACACTGAGATTGACGGTGGGCTTGAGGCGGTAGCCGCCGTAGATGTTGAGGGTGTGGCGCTGATCGTAATCGGAAGGGAAGCGGTTGTTGGTGACGCCGTCGCGCATGGCGGTGCGACCGAACGCATACGAGACCCAGCCTGTGGCGCGATTGGCGCTGGAGCGTTGAAGAAAAACCTCGAAGCCGCGCGAGTAGCCGCGTAGAGAATTGAGATAGCGCGGCGTCACGGACCCCGCGATGACTTTGCCATTCGAGAGGCGCGGGTCGTAGAGGGGCTGGAAGGGGATATCGCGATCGAGGCGGTTGTAGTATTCGGCGCGGAAGCGGGTGCGCGGACCAAGACGCTGTTCGAAGGCGGCGAGCCACTGGTTAGAACGGATCGGGAGGAGTTGGCGGCTGCCGAGCGGGGACGTGAGGAGAGTGATCTCGGGATATTGCACGTACTGTCCGAAGCCGAGTTGAATGCGCGTGCCCTGCGCGAGCGAGAGCGCGGCGGAGAAGGTCGGTGAAACGGCGGCCACGTCGTCGATCGAATGATGATCCCAGCGGATGCCGGCAGTTAGATGGATGCGGCCCGCCCAGGGCATCCACGATTGCTGGGCGTAGCCGCTCGCGCGGAGCGCGGTGCCATCGGCGTGATCGAGCAGGCGCGGCGTGGGGTTGTTGGTCTGGTATTGAATGCTCGCTCCGTTGTCGCGAAGGCGGCGGATGCTGGCGCCTGCGTCGAAGGGAGTCTGCTTGTTCCACATCCAGGTGACGGCGGTGTTCCAGGCCCACTCGCCGTAGTAGCCGGCGCCGAGCGGGAGTTTGGCGGGGTTGTAGTTATCGTACTTCTCGCGCATCCAGGCGAGGTGATTCATGATCAGCAGCTTCTGCGTCGGCGACGAACGCCAGCCGAGATTGCCGAGCGTGTAGTGGTAGCCCGCATTGACCAGCGCGTTGACGCCGAGCTTCGGGGTGAGATCACGGTTGAGAGCGGAGAAGCTTTCGAGCACGTAGAGGGTGATGTTGTTCTTCGGCGTGAGGTCGTAGGTGAGGCGTCCCTGTGCGTCCTCGAAACCGAAGATGAACGAGGTATCGGGAAAGGTGCGCTGGAAGATGTATTGAAGATAGCTCTTGCGCGCGCCGACCAGCCAGGAGCCGCGCTTGTTCTTTCCGAGCGGGCCTTCGGCCATGCCGCCGGCGTTGGAAGCAGAGGCGGCGATGCGGAATCCCGTACCGGTGCGATTGCCGTCGCGGGTGTGGACGTCGAGCACGCCGGCGGAGCGGTCTTCGAAGCGGACGGGGAAAGCGCCTTCGTGAAGTTCGAGCTCTTCGACCATGTCGCCGTTGAAAGCCGTAGCGGAGCCGGAGACCTGCTGACCTTGCAGCATGTGGAAGGGCGCGTGGAGGAGGACGCCGTCGAGGTAGAGTCCGATGCGGCTGAAATCGGCGCCGCGAAGCGAGAAGCGCGCGTCGAAATCGTTGTTGGAGCTGACACCAGGGAGTCCTTGAACCGCGCGGAGAGGATCGTCGGCGAGGACGCTCGCGAGATTCTTGGCGTCGTTACCGCCGAGGACGAGGGAGGAGGGGCTGTCCTGGCGGGCGGGCTCGAAGGGGCTGGCCTGGACTTCGACGGAATCGCGCTGGCGGAAGGTTTCGGGGCTGAGGATGATCTCGAATTCCTGCGCACCGGCTGGGTCAAGATGGAAGGGGCGTTTGACGAGGTGATAGCCGACGGTTGAGACGCTGAGGGTGTAATCGCCGGGCGGGATGGCGGGGATGCGGAAGCGGCCGGCGGAATCGGTGGTGGCGCGGAAGGCGGTGCCGGTGAGTTGGACGATGACGTTGGCGAGCGATTCGCCGCCGCGGGCGTCGACCACGGACCCTCGGATTTCGGCGGGCTGCTGGGCGTGTAGCGCGGCCACGGCCAGGAGCAGGAGGGACAGGCGTACCATTGCTGGGGTGATGATAGCAGGCGGCCTTGGTAAGGTAGAGGGGCGTATGCCGAATCGACGCGTGGTGTGGGGCAGGGGAAAGATTCTTAGATGAGCGGACTGGCTGAGCAGCATCGGGTCGGACGGATCTTCGACACGGACTGGACGATCGCGAATGTGGCGAAGCTGCTGAAGTTCAATGCGGCGCGGGGGATGGTGCGCAAGCGGCTGGCGCAGGGCGGGGAATTGGCGATCCAGCTGAATTATTTGCGGACGGCATCGGCGCGGCATCTGCCGACGAACGTCGTGGTCACGTTCACGCGGGAAGAAGAGGGCAACTGCTGGCACGCGGCGATCTGTTTCGCGGACCTGAATCAGTATCTGCCGTGGAACGCTGGCGTCGCCGAAGAGTGGCTGGCGGCGCTCTTCGGAGCGGACCGGGAGCGCGCCGTCGAGAGCGTGGACGCGGGCGGCGTGGTCCATCATTTCAAGCTGCCGGCGTGATTGACTTCCAATTGGGCGTGATATAGGCTAGCAGGCTTGAGACGTTTCAATACGTAAGAAACGTTGGCCATGTACTGCCAGGAAAGAGGAACTGCCCATGAGCGCTAGCACCTCCCACGCCTTCCCCGCCCTCCACAACGCGATGTGGCCGGGGCTTGTCGGAAAGGGCCCCGATTCGGAGCCGCCGATCGATCTCGACACCATGCTCGACCTGACCGCCAACACGCAAGTGAACGGCGCGAAGTTCGATGGCGTGGATTTATTTCTCTCGCTGCCGCACACCGATATCGATTCGTCGGATGACGATCTGGCGAAGCTCGCCGAGAAGCTCGCATCGAAAGGCTTGCGCGCTGGCTCGCTGGTGGCGCCCGTATGGGGCGGCACGGGCGGCGGTTCGGCGATGGGCGATGCGGAAGAGCGCGGGCGCTTTCTGACACAGGTGCGGAAGGCGTGTCGGATCGGACAGAAGCTGCGCGAGTTGGGGATTCGGAAGTACGGCGTGGTGCGGATCGATTCGGCCGCGCCGGCGGGCGAATGGGTAGCGGATCCCGAGGGCAACACGAAGCGAATCGCGGAAACATTCGGGGAAGCGTGCACGATCGCCGAGGGATTTGGCGAACGGCTGGCGGCGGAGGGCGAGATCTGCTGGGCGGGGATGCATAGCTGGCGGCGCAACGTGCAGCTTCTGGAGATGGTGGGGCGGCCGGAGACGCTCGGCTTCCAGGCCGATATGGCGCACACGATGCTGTTCACGATGGGCTACAACGCGCCGGAGGACAGCCTGCTGCCGCCGGATTTCGACTGGAGTCAGACGGAACAGTTGCACGAGGCGTATGCGCGGATGGCGTCGGCGCTGCGGCCGTGGATGATCGATTTCCACGTGGCGCAGAACGACGGCACGGTGAAGGGCGAAGGCTCGCACGATAAAACGGGGCGGCACTGCCCGCCGTGCGATCCGAACGGCAAGTTGGATATCGTGCGCGACGCGGGCGCGTGGCTGCGCGGGGCGGACGGCAAGCCGACGCGCGCCGTCCAGCACATCTGCTGGGACGGCTGCATGTTCCCGAACGCGGTGATGCTGAGTCCGAAGACTTGGGAAGACGTCTTGCGGGCGATGATCGCGGTGCGCGATGCGCACGGATGGAACTGAGATGAAGAAACTGAATATCGGGATGATCGGGTATGGGTTCATGGGACGGACCCATTCCAACGCGTTTTCGCAGGTGAATCACTTTTTCGACGTGCCGTATCAGCCGGTGCTGAAGGTGGTGTGCGCGCGCAATGCGGACCGGGCGAACGCGTTCGCCGGCAAGTGGGGCTACCAGGCGGTGGAGGCGGACTGGCGGAAGGTGGTGGAATCGCCCGAGATCGATCTGATCGACATCGCGAGCCCGAACGACACGCACGCGGAGATCGCGGTGGCGGCGGCAAAGGCCGGCAAGATGGTGATGTGCGAGAAGCCGCTCGGCCGCAATGCCGCCGAGGGCGAGGCGATGACGAAGGCGGTGGAAGCCGCGGGCGTGCCGAACATGGTGTGGTACAACTACCGGCGCGTGCCGGCGGTGATGCTCGCCAAGCAACTGATCGACGAAGGTCGGCTGGGGCGGATCTTCCACTATCGCGCGAAGTTCCTGCAGGACTGGACGATTTCGACGGAGCTGCCGCAGGGTGGCGAGGGATTGTGGCGGCTGGATGTGGCGGTTGCGGGGAGCGGCGTGACGGGCGATCTGCTGGCGCACTGCATCGATACGGCGATGTGGCTGAACGGCGGGATCAGCGAGGTGACGGGCGCAACGGAGACGTTCATCAAACAGCGGCAGCATAGTCTGACCGGGAAGGTGGAGCCGGTCGGGATCGACGACGCGAGTATGTTTCTGGCGCGCTTCGACAACGGCTCGCTGGCGACGTTCGAGGCGACGCGGTATGCGCGCGGGCATAAGGCGCTGTACACGCTGGAGATCAACGGCGAGAAGGCGTCGATTATGTGGGATCTGCACGATCTGCACCGCCTGCAGTATTTCGATCATCGGGACGAGGGTAGGCTGCGCGGATGGAAGAACGTGCACATCACGGATCCCGACCATCCGTATATGAAGCATTGGTGGGTGCCGGGATTGCAGATCGGGTACGAGCACACATTCATTCACCAGGCGGCGGATTTTCTGAGCGCGGTGGGCGAGGGCAAGTGCGCGGCTCCGACATTCCGCGACGCGCTGCGCACGGATTACGTGACGGACGCGGTGCTGGCGTCCGCTGCAAATCGAAGCTGGGTCAAGGTTCAGAGTTAGCGTTTTCGGAGTAAGTGGGGGAGGTCCCATGTTCGGACGAATGGCAATGATCGTGATGGTTTCGGGCGCTCTGTTCGCCCAACAGACAACAACTCCGGCTCCGGCGGTAACGGCGGGACGCGGAGCTGGGCGCGGTGCAGGTCGCGGACAGATGGTTCCTCCGCTGGAGGAAACGGGGTTCCAACCGATCTTCGACGGCAAGACGCTCGCGGGGTGGGATGGCGATCCCGGATTCTGGCGGGTGGAAGACGGCGCTCTGGTGGGACAGACGACGACGGAGAAACAGCCGGTGCAGAATACGTTTCTGATCTGGCGCGGCGGCAATCCGGCGGATTTTGAATTGAAAATGCAGTACAAACTGACGGGATTCAACAGCGGGATTCAGATTCGCAGCATCGAACTGCCGGACATCAAGTGGGCGATGAAGGGCTATCAGGCGGACATGGACGGACAGCAGCAGTACACCGGGCAGATTTACGAAGAGCGAGGGCGGGGATTCCTGGCGATGCGCGGACAGTTCAGCTACATTCCCGCGGGCGGCAAGGCGGGACTGGTGGGCTCGCTGGGGAGTAGCGACGAATTGAAGGCGCTGATCAAAGGCGACGACTGGAATGACCTGCACCTGATCGCGCGCGGCAATACGATTATCCAACTGCTGAACGGGCGGATGACGAGCATGCTGATCGACGACGATACGGTGGGACGTAAGTTGGATGGGCTGATCGGCATTCAAGTACACAAAGGACCGGCGATGAAAATCGAGGTCAAGAATATCCGATTGAAAAAACTGTAGTCTAACCAGGAATGCCAAGCATTAAGAAGGTGGCCGAGATCGCGGGGGTTTCGGTGGGTACGGTTTCCCACGTGATCACTGGTTCGGTCAACGTCAGCGAACCGTTGCGGCTCAAGGTGCAGGCAGCGATTCGTGAGCTGAACTACCATCCGAATCACGTCGCGCGTAGTTTGAAGACGAGCAGGACGCGGACGCTCGGGATCATTGTGCCCGATATGACGATCTCCTTCTTCCCGCAGATTATCCGCGGGGCAGAGACGGCGGCGCGGAAGCGCGGGTACTCGATCATCGCGGCGAACTCGGACGACGATGGCGAGCGGCAGAAGGAGTTGCTGTCGCTGATGCGATCCCAGTGCGTGGAGGGAATTCTGCTGGTGATTGCGGCCGCGCCGACGCCGCAGAGTCAAATCACACGGATCATGGACGCAGACATTCCGATGGTGTGCCTGGACCGCATTCCGGATCGCGTGTCAGTGGATTCCGTTTCGGTGGAGGACGTGGACGCGGCGCAGATGGGCGTGAGCCATTTGATCGAGCGGGGCTTCCGGCGGATTGCGATCGTGACGGGCCCGATGTCGCTCCGGAACGAACGGCGGCGTGCGCAGGGCTACCGGCAGGCGCTGGAGGCGGCGGGGATCGCAGTGGACGAGAGTCTGATCTGGCACGGAACGCTCCATCTGGATGAAGTCGCGGCGTTGTGCAGGGAGCGGCTGTGTAATCCGAAGGGTCGGGCGGACGCGGTGTTTTGCACGAACGGACACAATGCGCTCGGCGTGCTGCGAGGCTTTCGCGATTGCGGGCTGGAGACGCCTCGGGATATCGGGTTCGTCACGTTCGACGAGTTGACGGTGGACGATTTATTTACGCCATCGATTACAACCATCGTGCAGCCCGCGTATGAGATTGGATGTCGCGCGGGAGAGATTCTATTGGATCGGATCGAGGGCGTGGCTACGCAGGAAGGCTCGATCACGGTCAGGCTGCCGGCGACGTTGAAGGTGCGGGCGTCGAGTCAGCGGTGAGATGCGATAAGGCATAGCTTATAAGAAGTGCGCTTAATATAAGATATGGTTTATTTATTTTCTGCGTTTTATAGGGTATACTTTATATCAAGATGAAGGTCGCCCAATCCACCGCGAAGTCGCGCGCACGGCTTGATGAGCGATTTTCCGAAATGCAGCCCGTGGCGCGATTTACGCCTCCAGTGCGCGGGTGGATTAAGGCGATTCGCGAGGCTCTAGGCATGACTGCCGCACAATTGGCGAAGCGCCTGGGTGTGAGTCAACCTGCGGTGGCGGCGATGGAGAAATCGGAGGCGCGGGGCACGATTGAGCTTGCCACACTGCGGCGAGTCGCTGAGGCGCTCGACTGTACCCTCGTGTATGCGCTGGTGCCGAACAAGCCGTTGGATCAAACCGTCCGCGAGCGGGCGCGCCAGTACATGCGTCGGCGGCTGACGCCGGTCGAGCACTCCATGCTGCTGGAAGACCAAAAGGTCGCGGCGCGGGACACTAGCGCGCGGCTCGAAGAGATTCTGCGGGAGACTAGCCCGCGGAAGTTTTGGGAGTAGATGGCGGACGACCTGTTCGCGCAGCCCGATGAAGCCGCCACGCCTCTTACCTCGGAGGAGATGCGCGACCTGATTCCGGCGCACATCGCCTTCCGGCGGGAACTGAACGAAGCGGAACAGGACAACATCTCACGCGCGGAGGATTGGGCACTCGGCCGCAGGCGCGACCTGCTGAGCGAAAAGTTCATACGGGACCTGCACGGCAGGATGCTTGGTGACGTGTGGCGCTGGGCCGGGAGTTTCAGGAAGAGCGAACGTAATCTCGGAATTCCGCACTGGGAGATT
>JAOAPT010000753.1 GCA_025463045.1 Candidatus Solibacter sp. | reverse complement strand
TCTGCTCGTCCTTGCAACCCAATTCCACGGCACGCGCGAAATGGCCGGCGGCGTCGTCGAGCTTCCGCTGGTGCCAGGCGAATTCGCCCCAGCCCTTCTCCACCTCCCAACGATCGGGAAAGTCTTTGGCGAGCTGCTGGTAGGCGGCGCGCGCCTGTTCCGTGCGGCCCTGGGTGTTGTTGAGCATTTCAGCCAGCACCAGGTGCGCCGGCAGCGTCGCCTCGCTCTCCACATCCGGAGCGTCCACCGATTTCGGCAGTTGCAGGTTGAACAACTCCGCGCGGACGGTCGCCCGGTTGAAGTACTCGCGCAACGCCGTTTCCACCTGGTCGATGCGCTTGCCATATGCCTTAATGAAAGCCGCCTCCGGGTCGCCCTCCTTCAGAGCGTTCACCATCTCGCTCAGGTGTGGACGATAGTCGGCATCCAGGTTCAGCATGTGAACCAGCGCCCAACTCTCCGCGTAGAACATACCCGCGCGCGACCTTTCGTTGTAATACGGCGAGTTGTGATCCACTTTCAACAACGTTGCCAGCGGAATCCACTTATCGGTGCGCAGCACGTGCAGTCGCCCTGGGATTACCCGCCCGACCAGGATCTGTTTGCCTCGCGGCTCCAGGCTCGAGTACAACTCCGCGAGCCCTTCGTTCAGCCACGGCGGAACATCCATCCCACTCTGGTGAATCATCAGGTGCGTGAACTCGTGAACCGCCACCGGGTAGTGTTCGCTCGACGCGCTGCTCATCACGATAAAATCGTGCTCCGCTCCGGGCTGATAAAACGCGCTGGCGAACTCGTTGGGACGGTAGGGCTGATATTCCTTCTCATTGCGAAACACGATCAGCCGCGCCGGACGCGCCGCTGCCAACCGGCTGCCGAAGGCCTGCGTGAAGAAGCTGCGCACCTGCTCGAAATGTTTGATCAGGTCGCGCCCGGCGCGATCTCCGGCTGTGGTGTAGAGTTCGAAGTTGGTTGATGTGATCTTCAACCACGGATCCTGATTTGCGGCCGGCAGGCAAGCGGGAATCGCAAGACAGGCGAGCGCGGCCCATCGCGTCGCACGGATCATATGCGCGAAGTGTATCACGAACACCTTCGACGCTGGATGGCACATTTCGGATCACATTTCGGACAGTGCGGCGCGCCAGGCGCGACCGCGCCGGCATTCACGACCCGCGATCGACTACCAGGACCAGCCCAACTCCAACTGGTAGCGCACGGTGAGACAGAGTGCGTGCCGCTGGAGGGAGAAAGAAAGTTATACAGCGCCACTCGGTTAGTCAGATTGGTGACGGACAGCTTCCGTGTCGTACATATTTTATCGGCGAGGAACAGGTGGTCCATGCAGGCGGCACGTCGAAGAGGTTACGAGGACGATGCGCGGCGGATTGTGGTCCGGGTCGTTCGTCCCGGCGGCCGGGATGACCAGGCGCGTTGCTCCGCAGGTCGGCGCCGCGCATGAGGCGATCGCCTTGCGCGGCGCAGCAAATTCGCTATCGTAATAAGACCCAATGGCGGCCCGTTGAGCTCCGGTGAGTCCAAGCGCGCCTTCGAGACTGCCCACCGCGCCAGCGGCCAACCCGCGATGCGCGAACACCAGCGCCTGCCTACGAATTGCCGGAATCCGCGAGCAAGGCGCCAGAATGATAGTCGTTCGCGTCGCCGATGTAAGTAATGAATCCGCAGCGGGCAGAGGCGGCGAGTAACATGCGCCGCAATACGAAGGCACCGGGCCTTGAGGTTAGCCCGCTTTGAGTAACTCAGCGACTTCCCGATAAAGTCGTTGAGTGAGTTCCAGCCGATCGGAGGCTTCCATTCCCTTCGTCGGGATAGGGTCGCCGATCCGGATCAGTACCTCCCCGCTCTTCAGGTGAGCCGACCCCATGGGCAGCAACTCGCGCAGACCGACAAGCGCCAGCGGCACGACGGGTACGCCAGCTTTGATCGCGATGTACGCCGGGCCTTCCTTGAAATCGCGGAGCCCCTCGGCGGAGCGCCCGCCTTCCGGAAAATTCAGCACGCTAATGCCACGGCTGCTAATGATCCGTGCCGCCTCCATCATGCTCTTGAGCGACGCACGCGGATTGGACCGATCCACCGGCAGATGTCCGGCCCGCTTCAGATGCGTGCCGAGGGCTGGAATCTTGAACAGTCCCTTCTTCGCGAAAAAGCGGAACTGATGCGGCAGCGTTGCCAGGATCGCGGGGATATCCATGAAGCTTCCATGATTCGCCACGAACACGTAGGCGCCGCGCGGGTCAAGCTTCTCCAATCCCTCGGAACGCACGCGCATGAAGCTGACGGCGAGCAGCATTCGTGCCCACCCCCGCGCGATTCTATGCTGCGAGTTGCCGCTCGAATCGAAGAACGAGGCGATCAGCGACAGAGTGCCCATCAACAGCGTGGAGACCACAATCAGAGGAGTAGAGAAGAGCAGCGACCGGACAAAACTCATCGTTTCGCCATAATCATACCAGCAGGAGCGCACGCGCCTCCGCGACAAGAAACAGCGATCCGGTAATGAAGATGGCATCCTCCGGTGTGGCGTCCGCGCGCACCATCGCGAGCGCCTGCGAGAGATCGGGCGCCACCCGCAGATCGGCATGATCGGCGATTTCCAGGATCGCCTCCGGCGCGAGAGCGCGCGCTTGTTGCGGCGCGGTCACGATCACCTGCGCGGCCAGCGGGAACAAGATTCCCGCGATCTCATCGATCGCCTTATCGCGCATCGCACCGTAAATCAAGCGAACGCGACGGCTCTTGTAAAACCGATCGAGGTACGCCGCGAGAGCACGCGCCCCAGCGGGATTGTGAGCGCCATCCACCATAATCTCCGGCCGTCCGGAAACGCGTTCCAATCTGCCGGGCCAGTGCGCGAGCGCGATGCCCTGCTCGATATCCCGATCGGAAACGCCGAGGCGCGTCAGTGCCACGGCAGCCGTAGCGGCATTTTCCACCTGATGTTCACCAGCGAGCGGGCACGTGATCCGCAGATCGCGCCCACCGCTCAAGCGAAACCTGCTACCGCGCTCGTTGAGTTCGAGTTCGACGATCTCCCACCCCATCGTGCGCGCCACCGGAATCGAAAGCTGCGCCGCGCGGAGGTCGAGCACTGCGGCCGCCTCCAGCCGCTGACGTGAGAACACTGCCGGCACTCCGGCCTTCAAGATCCCTGCCTTCTCCCCAGCGATCTCCTGCAGGCTGCGACCCAGGAACGACTCGTGATCGAAATCCACGGGCGTGATCACGCAGAGTTCGGGGAGCACGACATTCGTCGCGTCGAGGCGTCCACCGAGTCCGACTTCGAGCACCACGATATCGACCGCCTCTTCCGAGAAGATGAGCATCGCCATCGCGGTCACCGTCTCGAAGTACGTGGTATGCATCTCGATCTCGTTAACCGAGATCAGGTCTTCGACGGCGGCGTGCACCCGGTCGAATGCGGCAGTGAAGCGTTCCGCGCTAACCGGCACGCCATTGATGCGGATGCGCTCCGTGGGTTCGGCGAGATGCGGCGAGGTAAACAGTCCCGTGCGCCGCCCGCTGTGACGCAGCGCCGCCTCGATCATCGCGCACGTGGAGCCCTTACCGTTGGTGCCCGCCACATGCACGAAGGGAGTCTTGAGGTGGGGATTGTCGAGCGCTTCGAGCAAGCGCGTGATGCGCTCCAGGCCGAGTTTCGCAGTCTTAATCTCGTTGCCCAGGGCATACAGAAAACGAACGGAATCGGGGTAGTTCACTTAGTCCACGAAGAACCGCAGCGCGGTGGCCACGTATTGCTTGAGTTCCAGGCGTGGGACCACTTCGTCCAGCATGCCGTGCTTCAGCAGGAACTCGCTGCGTTGAAATCCCTCGGGCAGCTTCTGCCGGATGGTCTGTTCGATGACTCGGGGTCCGGCGAAACCGATCAGCGCGCCGGGTTCGGCGATATTCAAATCGCCCAGCATGGCGTAGCTCGCGGTCACTCCACCTGTGGTCGGGTCCGTCAGAATGCTGATGTATGGCAGCCGCGATTCGTCGAGCCGCATCAGCCCCGCCGAGATCTTCGCCATCTGCATCAGGCTGACCGCGCCTTCCTGCATGCGAGCACCGCCCGATGCCGAAACGATAATCAATGGCTCGCGTCCCGCGATGGCGCGCTCGATGGCGCGCATGATCATCTCACCGACTACGGACCCCATGCTGCCGCCGATGAACTTCGGCTCCATCGCGCAGATCTGCACTTTGCGTCCGGCAAGCAGACCTTCGGCGGCGATCATCGCGTCACAAAGATTCGTCGCGTTTTGCATACCGCGCAAGCGTTCGCTGTAAGGCTTACTATCGACAAACCCGAGCGGGTCGTTACTCCGCAGGGTGGAATCGTAGCGCGTGAATTCGCCCTCGTCGAGCAGGAGTTTGAGCCGGGTGAACGCGTCGATGCGGCTGTGTGCGCCGCACTTCGTGCACACATTCCAGTTCGCCTCGAGGTCCTTTTTCCAGATGATCTGGCGGCAGCCTTCGCACTTCTGCCACAGACCCTCCGTTTTGACCCGGCGTTCCTGGTCAGTCAATTTGGGGAGTTTGTCGTCATCCCCTTTATCCCGCTTAAACCAAGACATGGAAACCTTACGTTAACTCGTGTGAGTATGGTGGCGCAATGTCGAGTTGAACACTAAATGACATACTTATCTGGGGTACGGATGGCCGCGGAGCGTTGCGAAACCGCGATAGATCTGCTCGGCAAGCATGGCACGCGCGAGTTCGTGGGGGAAAGTCATGGCCGACATGGAGACCAGCAAGTCGGCGCGTTCCTTCCATGCGGGCGGGAGGCCATCGTGCCCCCCAATCAGGAAGACAAGGTCTCGTCCTTCCATTTCGGCCTTCGCAATCAGGCCGGCGAATGCCGTGGAGTCCATCGGCTTGCCCGCCGGGTCGAGAAAAATTTTTCGCGCGGTGGGATGCTTTCCCCAGAGATCGACACGCTCCGGGCGGATCTCGCGCATTTCACAGGGAGAGTAGCGGGCCGCGCGTCCCAGGAAATCCTCCGCGATCGCGTTGGCGTGGGCGTCTTTCGGCTTACCGATGAAGTAGAGGTAAACCTTCACTCGGGCGGAATCGCGACGTTCTTGGCGCCTCGCCAGAGTCGCTCGAGATCGTAGTAGGCGCGCGATTTCGGCGTGAAGATATGAATCACGAGATCACCGTAATCGGCCAGCACCCATTCGCCCTGTGTATACCCCTCGACGCTGTTGGCCAGTTCGCGGGCCTTGTGTTTCAATTGCAGCCCCACCTCTTCGGCGATGGCCTGAATCTGCCGCTGATTGTCGCCCGTGCAGATCACGAAATAATCGGCGAAGGACGTAATCCCGGTGAGGTCGAGAACTTTGATGTCGGTTGCCTTTTTGGCTTCGGCGGCGCGAACAGCGATGAGCCAGGTGGGTGTGTCGACTTGAATCTCGGTGCTTGGTTTCAGGTCGGTCTTGGTCAGACGATGCTCCTATACGTATTATACTGAAGGTTGATGCGTAGTCTGACGGCCTTCCTGCTATTCGTGTGCGCCACAAGTGCATTTGCGCAAGCAGAGGATCCGCCGGAAGTGCTGCGCGCGAAGGCCGGAATCGAGAAACTGCGTTCTCTGGTGGAGGCGGGTGTGGCGCCGAGGGCACAGCTCGATGCCGCCGAGGCGGGTCTGGCCGATGCCCAGGACGCCGCCCTCTTGCGGCGCATGGTGTACGGCACGGAACTCACCGAAGACCAGGCCGATGAAATGATCGCGGCCGCGACGCGCCGCCTGGAGCGCCGCAAGAAGGCCGTGGCCGACGCACGTGAGCGCGTCGATAGCGGGGTCGCTTCCCTGCTCTCCGTAACGCCGTTCCTCGAAGAACAGGACTCGGCGAAAAAGGAACTGGATCTCGCGGAATCACGCGCCCGCGTCACACGGCAGCTCGCCGAAATGGCGCGCAGCGAGGAAGCGCTCGAGGCGCGGCTGAACCACGAGCCATCGACGAACCACGAATTCGCCGACCGCTACGATGGCGACGGCGTCTTCACAATGGCCACCTTTGCCCATGTCGAATTGGATTTCGAGAAGGAGTTCGGCAAGCCGCTTCCCGTAAGCGCGATGGGCGAAACAGCCGTCCACCGCTCGCTTGGCTTCGACCATCGCGGGCGCGTCGACGTCGCAATTCATCCCGACCAGGCGGAAGGCCGCTGGCTGCTGGAGTACCTGGTCGACAAGCATATTCCCTACTTCGCGTTTCGGCAGGCGGTACCTGGAAAAGCCACCGGCGCGCACATTCACATCGGTCCGTTGAGCACGCGCTACAAACTCGGCGGATAGTGTAATCTCGTACTTAACCCATGACCGATCCCAAGCTCCGCGTTCTGATCTCCGCCGAGAAGATCCAGGAACGAATCCGCGAACTCGGCGAGAAGATTTCTGCGGATTACCCGACCGGAAATCTGCACATGATCTGTATCCTCAAAGGCGCGATCTTCTTCATGACCGATCTCTCCCGTGCCATGAAGCGCGATGTGCAGATCGATTTTATGGGCATTTCGACTTACGGCAAGGGCAAGACCTCATCGGGCGAAGTGAAGGTCACCAAGGATCTGGACATCTCCCTGGAAGGCGCCGATGTCCTGATCGTCGAAGACATCGTCGATAGCGGCGTCACGTTGAATTATCTGATGCACCTGCTCGATCAGCGCAAGCCGCGATCCATCCGGATTGCCGCACTGCTCGACAAGCCCGAACGCCGACTCCGCCCGGTACATGTGAGCTACGTCGGGTTCGAGATCCCGGACAAGTTCGTCGTGGGCTACGGCCTGGATTACGCGGAGCGATACCGCAATCTGGACGACGTCTGCGTGCTCGAAGAACCGCCAGTTTAGTACCCAACCAAAAAAAGCACCGCAAGGTGGAGCGATTGCTCCATCCCTGCGGTGCGAGTCCGCGAGACCGAAACTACTTGCTGAAGTTCGCCTGCGCGGAGAGGTTGCTGTTCACAGCCAGGGTGCAGGTGTTCGCGGTGCCGGAGCAGGCATTGCCCCAGCCGAGGAACGTTTTCCCGGCGGGAGGCGTTGCGGTCAGGGTCACGACCGTGCCTGCGTTATACTTCGCCGAGCAGGATCCGGGGCAATTGATTCCGGCGATATCGCTGGTCACCGTACCGGTGTTGCTGCGGCCGATCGAGACGGTGAACTGGGTCGTCCCGCCGCCACCACCACCGCCGCCACCACCGCCACCGCCGGCGGGGTTGGCCGTGAAGAGAGCGTTCACCGTCACCGCATCGTTGACAGTTACGGTGCAGCTGAGGGCTGCTCCGGCGCATCCACCCGTCCATCCGGTGAACGTCGAGTTGCTACCGGCCTTGGCGGTCAATGTGACCAGCGTGCCCGCCAGATAGTTGGAGGAGCACTTGCTGCCGCAGCTGATCACTTTGTCGGAGGAAGCAACCGTGCCGTTGCCGGTGACCGCCACGACCAGCGACGGAACGTTGACGTTCGCCGCCACCATCTGGGCGACCAGCATGTCGCCAAGTTCTCCCGGCTGCGGAATCGTGCAGGTGCCGTCGCCGCCGCAGACCGCCTGATGGGTGATCGGGTCGTATGCGCCCGTGTAGGCGTAGGATTCGTACCGCCGAAGCACGGACCGCGTGCCGGCATTCACGCCGCCCGAGTTGACCTGGCGATTGCGTTGGCGGCGATTGCCATCGGACGGCGGTTCGGGCTGCATCAGCGCCCATTCGGTTTCGACCTGAGCCACGCTTTGCGGAACAATCGGATTGTCGCTGGTGAGTTCCGTCAGCGCGACATCGCGCGTCATGTCGGTCTTATAGACCTTCACCCAGGTGGCAGTGCCGTATTGAGGCGGCGCGGCCGGAGGGGGAGGTGGGGGATCCGGCAGTCGGATTTCGACTTGCAGTACCGGCGGGTTGGTAGCGATCACAGGCGGGATCCAGCTATAGACCGGTGTCGGAACGAAGATGTTGTTCGTCGATGCGATCAACTGACCCGGATTGGTCGGATCCTCGAACATCCAACGGTAGGCCGTGGTGGTCGCTTTGGTGCTCGCCGGGTAAAGCAGGTGCACACCGAAGTGGTCGCAACCGGCCTGGTTATACGTGCCCGACCACATGTAGCAGGTGCCCGCAAACGGTGTGTTGGTCGGGTGGGTCACGGTGGTGGCGGTGAACACGTGATTCACCGAGTCGTACGGACTGACGTAGCGCACGTAGACGCCGGTTGCGTAGGCCGTCACTACGGGGCAGTTATATTTATTTCCACACCACGAGGGAGACAGGTCGCCGACCTGGATTCCCTCGATCTGGATCTCCATCCCGTGCGCATCTTTCCCCTCGAAATTCGCAGCGTCAAAATTGCCCAAGGCCCCCGACACCGCGGACTGGGCCGATGCCAGGGACGGCGCGACGAGAGCGCCGGCGATCATGATGGCGGCGCCGAAAGTCATCCGTATTCGGCGTCTCGCCAACTCGTAAGGTAATTTCATATTTTTTCCTGTCTTGTTTTCGGGTTGCGAAGAACGCCTTCCAGAACGTCCTCCCGTGACTCTTAAGACAAGCGCGCAGAGGGTGTGGAACAGAGATTTACGGCGCACGCGACTATTTACACGTGAGAACAAAACGTGAAGGCCGAGACCAATATTTGCGGGGCACGGACGTCTTGCCTACTTGTAGACAAACGGAGAGAGATGACAATGTCCCGCAACAGAGCAGTTTTTCTTTCGATGATCACGTGTGCCCTGGCACTGGTCCCGCAAGCCCAGGCCGGGACGATTCCGTTCACCAGCGATAACGGCCCGGACGGATGGATCTATGACAGCACCCACACCAAGGTTGGGGTCTTCTTCTTTAATATTTCGAACATCCCCGGAAGCACGAAATCCAACGGAATCTACATCTACTGGCAATGGGATCAGCCGGTCAACCTGATTGGCTTTCACGTCGATTTCGGCAACAACTTCCCGGTTGGGCCCCTCTCGATTACGAGCACCCAATTCCAAAATAATTACGACTTCAGTAAATCGACCGACTGGGCGTGCACGTTCACCGCGATGACCGACACCTGTAACGCAACGAGTTCCGCCGACGAAGTGACCAATGCTCAATGGTGGGCTTCGACGACCTACTTCAGCGACATCGTCCAGGGAACGCTCGGGTTCAGCGGCTACCTGCTGACTTCCGACACGAGGTCTGCCCCCGCGGTGCCCGAACCCGGTTCGATCGTCCTCGCCGCGAGTGGCATCGCCCTGGGCGGGTACATCCGGCGAAAGAAGACTACCGCGCCACCACGTGGAGTTTGATCGGCTCGGGCGCGGCGTACGTGGAAGGCTGGCCGGAGCGCGTTTCGACGACGCCGCTGACGTAAATCCACTGATCGCCGGGCTGAGCGGTTGGCAACGCCTCGATCGTGAAGCTGCGGCGGGATTCGTCCTCCGTGATCAGCACGCCATTCAGCCCGACATCCAGCACGCGCACATACGGCGGCAAATTGCGGACCTCGACGGGGACCCGCCCGCGGAAGCCGGACTGCCGCGCGATGGAGACTGTGATCTCCGCGGTGCTGCCCTGCTGCACGGTCACCTCGCGAGTCTCGGTCTGCATCACCAGATCGGGATGCGGCATGAGAGAGATGAGCTTCATACGGTCGTCGGGGCTGGCCCATCGCGTGACGCTC
>JAOAPT010000752.1 GCA_025463045.1 Candidatus Solibacter sp. | reverse complement strand
CGGGTGAAGTCACCTTTGACGCTCTCCTTCGTGGCCGGCTGCACCATTTTGCTGTGCCGCGACCCCGTCCATTTGCGGTGGATCTCGGCGTGACATTTAGCACACGCCGCCGCGCCAACGTACCCCGCATTTCCTGCCGCCAAGGCGGAAAACGCAAAGGCAAAGACCAGCAGTGACCCGCGCACCGGCATCCTTACGGGGAAGAATAACATGAACGCCCGGGCGGGCTCCCAAAAGCGTTATGCAAGAAACTATACAAAGATAATTTGCTGATTGAGCGAAAAAGAACTATTATTCTCGGAAGGTCCTAGTACCCGTAAGCGGAGGTAACCTTGGTTCGTATAGTTTCGCTCCTGACGTTCATAATTTTTCTCACAGTTCCGTCCTCGGCAACCGTTATTCTCTTCTCGCAAAATTTCGAGAGCGGGACGATTCCGGGACAGTTCTATGGTGGCACCCTACTCAACACATCCGGCGTACCCCCCGCCGCTGGCGACGGGAACTGGGCTCTTTATAACAATTCCGGCGGCACCCCGCAAGGTACCGCCAGCAACCCCATCGGCCTGCAACTGTCTGGTTTACAACCCTTCCAGGCCGCCAACCTGCAATTCACTTTCATCGCCGTAGACTCTTGGGATGGAGTGGATCTCAGCTTCAGCCCTGATCTTTTCAGCGTGCAGGTGAACCCTGATGTCCTCTTCCAGGCAGCCTTCCGGAACTGGATGGGAACTCATTACACTGGCGACGGAACCTACCCGTACGGTTCGACAACCCCGGCAAACTCCACCATCACGCTGCTATCTTCGGATAACAACTACCTCGTCAGCAGTGCGAACGACTCGTTCTACGACATCCACCTCGATGGCTTCCACGCCGATGCTGCCGGTAACCTGAACATCTACTTCTACGCAGGCGGCGCCGGTTGGCAGGGCGGCAATGACGAGTCCTTTGCCATCGACAACCTGCTCATCACGGCTCCCGACATCTTCACCGAAACGCCCGAACCCGGCACTTGGCTGACCCTCTCAGCGGGCCTCGCAGCCCTCCTCGCCCATCGCAGCCGCCGCTCGTAAACGCCTTTCCGCGTATTCCTTGGCTCAGGCCGGATCCCCGTCACCGGCCTGAAATATTTCGGACCTTCCGTTACCCCCGCCCTTTTTCACGCGTCTTTTACAGGTTCCCCCCCATTCGAAGGAGCTTATGCTGAGAAACACCCGACTGCTTTTGTTGACTTTGTGCGCCGGTTTCGCGCTATTCGCCCAGGACGATCCGCCTACCCAGGCGCCCACCGGCGGCGGCGGCGGACGCGGCGGCTTCGGAGCCGGAGTCAATACCGTCCCCGATCCCCAACCCTACGACCGCGTCATCACAAAAGACGCCAAGACTTCCAAGGGCCTTTTTACGGTCCACCAGATCAAAGAGCGTTACTACTACGAAATCCCCAAGCACGAGTTAGGCAAAGACCTGCTCTGGAATTCGCAGATCGCCAAGACCACCGCCGGCGCCGGCTACGGCGGCGCGCAGCTCTCCAACCACGTCATCCGCTGGGAGCTCAAAGGCAATCGCGTTCTCATGCTCGCAGTAGACTACAGCCTCACCGCCAACCCCGACGAGCCGATCGCCATGGCCGTCAAGAATGCCAATAACGAAGCCATCATCCAGGCATTCCCCGTCGCGGCCTTCGCCAAGGATGGGGCGCCGGTCGTCGAAGTCACCCGCCTCTTCACCGGCGACCTTCAGGAATTCAGCGCGCGCCAGCGCATCGGGGCCACCGGTGTCGATGCCAGCCGCACCTTCATCGAGCACATCAACAGCTTCCCTGAGAATGTCGAGACCGAAGTCACTGTGACCTACACCCGAACCGCGGGCGGCGCCCCCACCGCTGGCGGCGGACGGGGCGGCGGCGGACTCGGCGGCGGTCAGATGCGGGGCAACAGCGCCACCGTCGTCCTTCACCACAGCATGGTGCGTCTCCCCGAAAAACCCATGATGCCGCGCCTCTTCGACGAACGCGTCGGCTACTTCACCACCAGCACGATGGACTACTCGCGCAGCGAGTATAAGGCCGAGCGCACCCGCTACATCGCGCGCTGGCGCCTTGAAAAGAAGGACCCCACCGCCGCCATCAGCGAACCCAAGAAGCCCATCGTTTATTACATCGACGCCGCGACGCCGAAGAAATGGGTGCCCTGGCTCAAGAAGGGTATTGAAGACTGGAACGAAGCCTTCGCCGCCGCCGGATTCAAGAACGCGATCATCGGCAAGGAAGCCCCCACCGCCCAGCAGGACCCGACGTGGAGCCCCGAAGACGTGCGCTACTCCGTCATTCGCTGGCTGCCTTCCACCACCGAAAACGCCAGCGGCCCGCACATCAGCGATCCGCGCACCGGCGAAATCCTCAACGCGGACATCCAGTTCTATCACAATGTCATGAACCTGGCCCGCGACTGGTACTTCGTGCAGGTCGGCCCGCTCGACCCGCGCGCCCAGAAGCTCCCCTTGCCCGACGATCTGATGGGCCGCCTCCTCGAATACGTCGTCGCCCACGAAGTCGGCCACACGCTCGGCTTCCAGCACAACATGAAGGCGAGTTCGATGTATCCCTTCGAGAAGATCCGCGATAAGGAATGGGTCCACAAGATGGGCCACACGCCTTCGATCATGGACTACTCGCGTTTCAACTATGTCGCGCAGCCCGAAGATGGCATCGCTCCCGAAGACCTGATCCCGCGCATCGGCCCTTACGACACATGGGCCACGATGTGGGGCTACAGCCCTATTCCCGGCGCCAAGACTCCCGACGAGGAAAAGGCGACGCTGCACAAGTGGGCCAGGGAACAGGACGACAAGCCCTGGCTCCGCTTCTCAACCGCCAAAGCCGCCGGCAGCGACCCCGGCGAAGAAACCGAAGCCGTCGGCGATGCCGATGCCGTCAAGGCGGCCACGCTCGGGCTCAAGAACCTGCAGCGCGTCACCAAGATGCTCATGTCCGCCACCGCATATAAGGAAGGCGACACCTACGACCAGCTCGCCGAACTCTACGGCCGCGTCCTCAGCCAGTGGAGCACGGAGATGAGCCACGTCTCCAACATCGTTGGCGGCTTCAACAGTCAGGAAAAGGTGGTCGGCCAGGAAGGCCGCATCTTCAACCTGATCCCCAAGGAGCGCCAGCAGGCCGCCGTCAAATTCCTGCTCGACTCCGCCTTCACCACGCCCACCTGGATGATCGATGAGGAGATCCTCCGCCGCATTGAGCCCGTCGGCGTGATCGACCGCATCCGCGCCGCGCAGAATCGCGTGCTCACCACGCTGCTCAGCTCGCCCCGCTTCACCCGGCTCGCCGAGCAGGAAGCGCTCGATGGCAATCTTGCCTACTCGCCGGTCGAATTCCTCGCCTCCGTCCGCAGGGGCATCTGGCGCGAGCTCGATACGCCCGCGGTCAAGATCGATCCCTACCGCCGCGAGCTCCAGCGCTCTTACCTCAAGGAGATCAGCACCAAGTTGAGCCCCATCGAACGCGCCGCCGCCCCCACGTTCCCGACGCCCGAAGGCGAGCCCGCTCCCTTCCGCGCCTCCAACAGCGGCGACGAAAAGCCGATGTACCGCACCGAGCTCCGCGCCCTGGCCGCTTCTATCACCGCCGCCATGGCCAAGACTTCGGACCACGAAACCAAAGCGCACCTCGAAGCGAGCCGTGACGAGATCTCGAAGATCCTCGATCCCAAGTTCGCGCCTCCGACTTCTGCCGCCCCCAACACCCCCTTCGGCGGCCGCGGCGGCATCGTCCGCTAAGTCACCCCGGGCATGCTTCCCACCCGGAGGCATGCCCGTTTCAGCGGGACAGACGATCGTTTTTTGTCGTCTGTCAACTCTCTCTCAGTTGCCTCCTCTTATCCGTGCCCATCCGTGTTCATCAGGGGGCCGATTAATTCTTTGTCTTTCAGCCTGTCCCTCTCCTCCCCTTACCCAACTCCACACCGCACCTACTCCCCTGCGCAACCGCGGACACCTCTCCAGCAGCATCAGCCCACGCTCCACGAGTCGCGCCCCGCGCATCATCCGCAAGTGCTCGCCCTGATAAGCCTCCATATCGTTCGCGACGATCGCCTTCGCCAGTGCCGCCGCCTGCCGGAACGAGAGACTCAGCCCTTCGCCTGTGATCGCATCCACCGACCCTGACGCATCCCCCACCAACACAGTCCTCTCGCCGAACACACGCCGCAGCCGCCGCGACACTGTGACCGCGCCTCGCTCCGCGCTCAACACCGCCGCTCCACGCAGCCGCTCCTCCAACTCCGGGAACTCCGTCAACGCCGCATCCAGTCGCAGATGCGAATCCCGCGAGAGCAGCGCCACCCCGACCTCCTCCGCGCCGACCGGGGTCACATAGACCTGGCAGCGCGAGCCCCAATAGACCTCGACGAACTCGCTCCACGGCGCCACGCCGTAGTGCCGCCTGAATCCGAAGCGCCGCGATTCCCTGCTCCCCGCGTTCAGTCCAGCCGCCTCCCGCACACACGAGTTCTGCCCATCAGCGCCGACGATCCAGCGGAATCCATCGAGATCTGGCGGCGCCGCCGTGCAGCCCCAGCGCAACCGCACACCAAGTTGAGAAGCGCGCTCCACGAGCAGTTCGTGTAATCGTGTGCGCCGCACTGCCACCGCGGATCCACCCGCGAAACCCACTTCCACAGACACGCCGCCGTCAATGAATTGAACTCCGCGAAACCGAATGCCATCGTCCATCGAAAGGCGTACGCCGAGTCCTCGTAACACCTCGACCCCGTACGGCAGAATTCCTTCCCCGCATGCCTTATCGATCGGCGGAACGGCGGCATCTATTAACTCGACATTCAAGCCTTGCAGCCGTGCCGCAATTGCAGCGGCCAGCCCCGCCGGACCGCCGCCCACCACCACAATGTCGCTCCTTGCCTTTAGCACTTGGAACACGAGTAACCCCGCACGTTCCCGGCTAACTTCAGGTGCGACTCATCTCCGTACGAGATATCCATGACCTGTCGAAAATGAAATGGCGATACCGACAGGTGGAAGCTTCCTCCCGTGCCCGAAAGCGCGTGCGCCGTCAGTCCCCGCAGTTCGTCCGGAGTGTAAGATCTGCGGATCGACCGCTGCCCATCCTCCGCATCGATCGCACACACCACAGGCGCGATAAACATGCGAAACAGGGCGAGCGGCAGAGGATGGCGCACCAAGTCCAGAAGAATAAACCGGCGGCAAAATCTACCTACATTGCGAATCAGTCGCACCAAGTCCCCCTCCTGCAGGTGATGGCCCAAATGCATGCAGAATGCGACGTCGGCGAACGGCAGCGGATCGCACAACGCGTTAGCCCGCAAGATCGGAACCGGCGCCGCAATCAAAGGATGCGGGTGAATATCCGCGCCGATCGCTTCGACTCCCAGCGCGCGCCCTACATCATGCAGCACGAGCCCCGTCGCGCATCCCACATCCAACACACGCCGCACCGGCAGCGGGTCGCGGCGAATCGCTCGAATCATCAAACGTGTATCCCCAAGCCACCCGTGAATCTTCGCAATGTCGCGATAAGCGCGCTCGACTAACTCGATCGGAACACCCTGCTCATCCAATATCTCAGTCTCACGTGTGCGTACCATTTACTTGGATTATAGATACCCGAAGTACTCCAAAATCGGGTCATACTTGTAAAAGAGACGTATTGAGGGCCCTGAATGTACGACAGGAACCCTAGGACGATTACCCTCCTGTGACAACAATGAGGAGGGAACAACATGGGTATCCGGTACATTCCGTCGCTTATTACTGCCTGCACGGTCATCCTTGGCCTGTTCCTAACTTCATCGTCGCCGTCGGCGCAAGAGAGCGCTCCTCATCCGCACACGCCTCTCGTACAGCTTCAAATGAGGAACGTCAACTTCCGCCTCGCCCGTGACATTGTGATTGAGGTGCGTAAGCTGCGCGGCCAACTGCAAAGAACCAAACCCGACGTGCCGCCGACCTTCGATGACAGCACTTCCTTCAATGTCGACATCGATTCAGCCGAGGTGGCCCTTACTCCCGAAGCGCTCGCCGCCTTGATGAACTCATATGTACTCGCATATGAAGGCTCACCCATCAAGCACGTCAGCGCCTATATCGCCTACATCAAGGGCAATCGTATGATGCAGGAAGGGACGATCCACAAGGGCGTTGACCTGCCCTTCGAACTGGAAGGCACGCTCTCCGCCACGGAGGACGGTAACATTCGCCTTCATGCCGACAAGATCAAAACTGCTCACTTATCTCTGAAGGGCTTATTACATCTCATCGGGGAAGATCTTTCGAAGCTCGTGAACCAGAATGCTGCGCGCGGTATGACGATTGCAAACGACGACATCATTCTCATCCCTCAAAAGCTAACTCCGCCACCGCATCTAGAGGGCCGTGTCACACGCGTCGCCATCGAAAACGGCCGAATCGTTCAGTATTTCGATTCCGGACGCCACTCCGCCGCTCTTACTCCGCCGTTTGCCTCGGCGGCATACATCTATCATCGGGGCGGTATTCTTCGCTTTGGGAAGCTGACCATGAACGACACCGACCTCGAGATCGTCGGCGACCGTCCCGGAACCTTTGATTTCTTCCAGCTTGAATATCGCAAGCAACTGGTCGCAGGCTACTCAAAGAACACCGCGGCCAACGGCCTCGTCGCGCACATGTTCGACTATTCCCACTTCCTGCCCGGCGCCACCCGGAGAGCCGATCAATGACAACCAAACTCACTCTTGCTCTATCATTCGCGCTGGCCGCCGGCCTGTCCGCTCAGCCCCGCCCGATCGATATCGCCAAATCCACGATGACAGTGCACGTCTCCAAATCCGGGGTCCTGTCCGCCCTCGGCCACAATCACGAGATTGCCGCACCGCTTGCCGGCGGCTCCGTAGACGTGACCGCCCATACCGTCGAACTCCGCGCCAGCGCGAACGCACTCAAAGTCAGCGACCCCGGAGTCTCCGACAAGGACCGCGCGGAAATCCAGGCGACGATGATTGGTCCGGAGGTCCTCGACGCCGCCCACTATCCCGAGATTGTCTTCCGGTCCACCAGCGCCGACAAAGCCGGCGACGGCGCCTGGAAGGTGCAAGGCGAACTCACACTGCACGGCCAGCATCAGCCCGTGACCGTCGACGTACGTGAAGTCGCCGGGCACTTCGAAGGCGCCTGCCGCTTCAAACAATCCGAATTCGGCATCAAGCCAGTGAAAGCCGGAGGAGGCACGGTCCGGGTGAAGGACGAAATCCGCCTCGACTTTCAGATTTACTTGGCGCATTAACTCCAGGGAGGTTTCTCATGAAGACAGCATTGTTACTCAGTACTCTACTTACTAGCGCATTAACCGCCCAAACCGCTAACTCGAACGTCTTCGGCAATAACTACCACATCGGCTTCGAGCGCCCCGAGGCTTGGGGACTTAAGTACTTCACCTCGACCACCCTGCTCAGCGGACTCCAGCCGCCGGAACGTGCCGAAGGTCATCGCGTCGGCGCCATGAGCGTGGGCTTCGAAATGGGCTGGATTCCCTCGCTCGACGAAGGACAGCGCCGCGTCGGCTTCAACGGCAAAGCCGTGCAGGACCTCAATCAATCGCCGTTCTTCGCCCGTCCCGTGGTCCGCATCGGACTGCCAGGGAAGTTTACCGCCGTTGCCGCCGCGCCACCGCCGTTCCATCTCCTCGGCATCACTGCGCACCTGCTCGCTTTCGGCCTCGAGCGCCCGATCCTACAGCACGATCGCTGGACCCTGAGTTGGCGCGGCTACGGCCAGGTCGGCACCATCAAGGGCGCGTTCACCTGCCCGACCGCCGTGTTGGCGTTCGCGCCCGGATCGCCCGAAAACCCCACCTCGTGCGTAGGCAAGTCGTCGGACGTCGCCACCGTGCGTTACGCCGGCAGTGAATTCCAGTTCGCCTACAAGATCGCCGGAATGCCCAAACTCGTGCCCCACGTCGCCACCGGCGGCAACTTCATGGATGGCGCTTTCCAGACCGACGCCCCCGTAGTCCGCGGCCGCGACCGCACTCGCCTCTGGACGCGCGGCGGCACGTGGTCCAGCACCGTTGGGGCCAGTTACCTGCTCACCGCGAAGACCGCCTTCACAGTGGACGCCTTCTACACGCCCCTCTGGGTGAAGCGCAACCCCACCGCCCCCCGCACCAACGATGGCCTGTTCAACGTCCGCGCCCTGCTGAGCTACAGCTTCCGCTAGTGGTCTGCGGCCGCAAATTCCGGGTGTCTTGCGCCGCGCCGATTGGCAATCGGTGCAGCCGAGTTTGCTCGGCTGTCTCGCGGCCCTAACAGCCAAGCGCACTCTTCTGCCGTCCCTCCGCATCGAAGTTCGACTCGGCGAGCCAGCGCTCGAACGCCTGCTTCCGTTCGGGCCACTCGCCGTCGAGCATCGAGTACCACGCCGTATCGCGATTCTTCCCCTTCACGATCATGTGCTGCCGGAAGACACCCTCGAAGGTGTACCCATACCGCAGCGCCGCGCGACGCGACGGCTCGTTCAACGCGTCGCACTTCCATTCATAGCGGCGGTATCCGAGGTCCTCGAACACATACCGCGCCAGCAGGTACATCGCCTCCGTCGCGCCTGCCGTGCGCTGTAAACGCGGCAGATACAAAATGTTCCCGACCTCGATCACGCGGTGCGCCGGTTCGATCCGCATCAGCGAACAGTACCCCGTCGGCTCGCCCGATGCCGCATCCAGAATCGTGAAGAAGAGCGGATCGTCCGATTTCTCGCGACCCGCGAGCCACTCGGCGAACTCCGCCTCGCTCGCATACGGACCATTGAACAAGTACCGCCACAGCGCCTCGTGCCCCGTCCCATGCGACCCCGCATACAACACGTGCCCGTGCGCCGCCGCATCCAACGGCACGAGCTTCACGTGACGCCCTGCAAGTTCCACCCGCTGCGGCAGCTTCGTCACTTGCCCGCCACGCGCCGGTACGCGAACTTGCCCGCCACCGTCGAGACCTCATCGCGCGCGCCCGCCAGCGTCACTTCGAACGCGCCCGGCGACCGCTCGACCACGCTCTTCACCGCCGGAGCTTCCCGATAGGGCTCGTACATCGTCACGAACCGCGTCGCCGTCGACGTCCGCCGCGCCATCACAAAGGGCACCGGCACCCGCAGGTCCGGCCCGAGCCCCTTCCCGATCACCACCGTCGTTCCCGGCGCGCCCAACATCCGCACGCGCAGCTTGCCGTTCTCCTGCGCGAAGTTCAACATCCACTCGTCGCCGATTTCCGCCGCCCGCGCCTGCGTCAAGTGTTGATACCCGTTCGATTGCGGAATCCCTATGTACGGCTTCAACGGCAGGATCGTGTCGATCGTCCCGAAGTTGTGATACAGGAAGTCGAACAGATGCGGCGTGCCATCCAACGACCGCGCCTCCGCGATATCGAGCGTGTACTCCGCCGTGTGCACTAGCGTGCGTTCGATCTCCACACCCGGGTACACCGGCCCTGCCGAGACGCGGATCTCGGTCACCTGCTCCCCCGGATTCCACTCCAGCAGTTTGCCGGTCGCTTCCGCCTGCTGCTTCCCGTCCACCGAGATCGTATTGTGCGCGACCGTCGTCTTGTCCCACGTGGCGTGCGTCTTCGCGCCGTATGCCTGCGTTCCCGGATCGGCCGCCTGCCCCGCGCCGTTCGCATAGCTCACGAACGTCAACTTGTCGTAGTGCCCGTGGCCGCCGCCGTGCGGCCCGAACTTCACCGCCACCGTGTGATCGCTGCCCGCCACGCGCAGCACCGCGACGCCCGCCGACTCCATCAATGCGCTCGTGAGCGGCGCCGCCGCGCCCGCGCTCGCGTGATCCGCGCCCCACATCAGCGCTTCCAGTCCGCGGCCCTCGCCCTTGCCCACCATCAAATAGCGCGCATCGCCGAAGAGGCGGTAGCCGATCTCGTAATACGGAGCCTCGCTCGTCAGATTCGTGTAGCCGCTGTCGTTGAAGTTGGGAAGTGTGCCATCCGGGAACACGCTGGCCAGCGGAGCGTCGAGCATGCGCTTCAACGCCGCCGCCTCGGGCAGCGCGATCCCCGCGCGATCCGCCATCTCGCGCGTCATCAGCAGCGGATTCAGCGCGAAGAAATGATACCCCCACGCGCCCTCGAACCACGCTCCATCCGGCGTCACCGACTCCTTCATTTGGAATTTGAATCCGCCCGGCCCGTCGATCGCCAGCGTCACCAGTTCCTTCTCCCCCGTCAGCAGTCCCGCGCCGAGCAGTGCCGCATTGTGCCAGCTCTGCCAGTTGCTCTTCCCCGCCTGATTCCGCCGGATCACCGCCGCCGCGCCCTTCAGCACGTTCGTCTCGAAGCGCGCGCGCTCCTCCGCAGGAATCGCATCGCGCACCAGATCGTAGCCGAACTCCAGAGGCACCAGCCAACTCGATTCCGACAGCGTCTGCGACATAATACGCGCGCCTGTCTTCGTGTCGAGCTTATTGTTGTTGTCGTGGATCGGCAGCGTCAGATAGATGTCGCTATAGGCGTTGAAAATCCGCCGCGCCTTCTCGACATACTCGCGCTTCCCCGTCAACTGGTATGCCAGCCCGAGACTGCGCGCCGAGCGGGCCGTGTCCTCGTTGCGATGCATGTAGACCACGTAGTCCACCGGCCAGCCGTGATAGTCTTTGCCGTCGATCGGACACAGATTCTTCCCTTCCTTCTGCTGCAAGCGCACGCCGTGGTCGGGACACACGTAGTTGTGCGACCACCCCGCGCCTTCCTTCGGCAGCGCCCACCCGGTGAGCCCGAACTCGCGCACGTGCCGCACAGGCCACTCGTCCGCGTCGCGCATCACTCCGGCGATCGCCTTCGCCGCCCAAGGCTCGGCCGAGGCCGTCTTCTTCATTCGCGCGATGTCGCCGCTATTCAACAAGAGCCGGGGCTCCGCCAGACAAGGCGCCGCCAACAAGAGAAGTAAGGCAAACCACATCCCCACATCGTAACCCGCCTCCCGCTCGACTATACTTAGCCCCATGCGTCTGTCTGTAGTCTTACTCTTCCTAGTAAGTGCCCTGCGCGCCCAGAACTTCGAAACCCGCGGTCTGGGCTCCGTGCTCGAGAACATCTTCATAAACCAATCCCTGCAGCATGTCGAGAACGCCCGTAAGCTGGAAGCCGCGGGACAGTATCGAGAGGCTCTTCCCGAATATACGCAAGTAATCAACGACGCCAACCAGGCGCTTACCTCGAACCGCGGCCCGTCGCAAGATCCCGTGATCTACTACATTCTCGGGCTTGCGCACACCGACTCCGCCCGCATGCTGACCTACCTCAATGTCAGCAATCTGCTGCGTGATGTCTACCTGCAGCACCTCACCGACGCCGACCGATACTTCCGCACGGCCGATGAGATGTACCGCCAGCGCCACACCGCGATGTGGGCCATTCCCGGCGCGCTTGCGACAGTTCACATCCTGCAAGGCGATCTCGCCGCCACTCAGGTCGACATGCAGCGGATGCAGGCGATGAACCCGGCCTACAAGCCCGCGCGGGCCGCCGCCGAACAAGTCGCCACCGCACCGTCCGCCGTCGTCAGCGCCCTCGCGGCTATCCGCGCCCGGATCGGTGCAGTCACGCCCGCTCAATGGGCGCTGGTCGGCGTCTTTGTCAAACAGTTGGCCGCCGCCCTGTGCCCTCCGCAAGTTCAGAAAGGGGTGACCATCGGCATCGGCGTCACCGCCGCCGGCTACGAACTCTACAGTCAGTGGCAGAAGCAGGCTGGCGCGGCGAAGTAGCGACCCGTCACTCGTGCCGCAGCGTAACGGCCGGGTCGACGCCCAACGCGGCGCGCGCGGGAGCCAGCGCCGCGATCGCCGCCACTGCGGCGAGCACCGCGAGCGCCCCTGCGAACCCGAGCGGATCTACGGGGCTCACGCCGTAGAGCATCGCGCGGATCAATTGTGCCGCCAGCGCCGCCAACACTCCCCCGATCGCGCCGCCCACCAACACCGGCCGGAGACTCTGCCCGACGATCAGTTGCATCACCTGCGCCGGACGCGCGCCGAGCGCCATGCGGACTCCGATCTCCCGCGTTCGCCGCGCCACCGTGAACGCCACCACACCGTACACTCCCGTGCACGCCAACAGGAGCGCCAGCCCGCCGAGCGCCGCCACACCTCCCGCCGCCAGCCGCACCAATCCGAGCGCGCTCGTCACATTCTGCTCGATGGTCGTCACGTTGACCGTCGCATCGGGATCCAACGCCACGCCGCTATTCTGGATGGCCTGACGCAGCGGTCCCGCCGCGCCGCCGTAACTCACAATCAGCTTCGCCTCCAGGTGTCGCAGCCCCTTCAAAGCCTGATACACCTGCGGGGAATCGCCGGCCAGGAAGTTCAACGGCCTGGTTGTCGCTACCACGCCGACCACCTCATAGTCGTCCGCCGCGCTATCGCCGAAGCGAACCCGCCGCCCGAGTGCGTTGCCGCCGAAGTGCCGGCGCGCGAAGCTTTCGTCGATCAGCACGGTCTTCGCTGCCGGCGCCGCGTCCACCACGCTGAACCCGCGGCCCTGGCGCAGCGCAATGCCCATCACCCGGAAATATTCCGGACCGCTCTCATTGCAACTCACGCGCACCGGAGCCCCTGGCATTCCGTTCTCGCCGATAGGCCGCAGCCGCGCGTCGCACGAATCCGTCAACGGCTCGAAGGCCGTGAGGGCGGCCGCGGAGACCCCCGGGAGGGCAGCCGAACGGTCGCGCAGTTCATTCAGATACCGCGCCGCCTGCTCCGGCGTGTACTGCAAGTTGCGCAGGTTCACGTGGACGATGAGCACATTCCGTACCGCCTGTCCGGGGTCGAGGTGCGCCGCCGTGGTCAGCGCGCGCAGCAGCAGCCCCGCGTTGATCATCAGCACGGCGCTCACCGCCACCTGCGTCGCAATCAGGAACCCTTGGAGCCGCATTCGCCCGTGCTTGCCCGGACCCGCCTGCAACGCAGGCGTGAGGCTGCCGCGCACCATGCCGAGCGCCGAAGGCAGTCCGAAGATCACGCCCGCCACGAGCGCGACGGCGAGCGCCCAGCCCGCAATCCGCCAGTCCGCCGATACGTCCAATTGATTGCCGCCGATCGCCGGCAGTGCCGTCAGCAACAGCCGCACCACGACCTGCGAAATCCCGAGACCGACCGCACCGCCGAGCGCTCCGAGCAGCAGATGCTCGGTCAACAACTGCCGCACGAGCCGCCCCTTACCCGCGCCGATCGAGAGCCGGATCGCGATCTCCCGGCTTCTGCCGAAGCCGCGCGCCAGAAGCATGTTCGCCACGTTCGCGCACGCCACCACCAGCACCAGCGAGACCGCAAGGAATAGGATCGCCAGCACCGGAACAGCGCCACTCATCACGTCCGGGTAATTGAGGAAGGCGCCGGGCGCTATCGTCACCACCGCCTTTCGCCGCGGCTCGTGAACCGTCACCGCGCGCTGTCCGAGCACTTGCAGCTCGGCGCGCATCTCCGCGTCCGTTACCGCCGGCCTGCGCCGCGCGATCACCTGCACCCACGCCGCGTTCGCGTTGGCGATGAGCGGCTCGCCCGCACGCGTCATCGCCTGCATCGTCAGCGGAATCCAAAGATCCGGCTTGAGCACCAGCGGCCCGTACCAACCCGGATTCGCCACGCCGATAATGGTGAACGGTGTCCGGTTGAGCACCACCGTCGCGCCCGTCACCGGCATCCCGTTGAAGTACTTCTGCCACGCGTCGTAGCTTAAGACCGCCACCGAGCCCACGCCAGGCGTGGACGTTTCTTCCTTCGTGAAGAACCGCCCCGCTGCCGGTCGCGCGCCGAGCATCGGCAGCAGGTTATCGGAGACCAGTTGCAGGTGCAGCCCCGCGGGTGCGAAGCGCGCCGTCGCTCCGGCCTCCGACACCGCGGCGAGTTCCGCCGTGCGCGCTTCCGGACGCATTGCTTGAAACTCCGCGAAGGAGACGAAGTACCGCGACCCATAGCTGCTCCGATCGCCTTCGCCCGTGGTCAGCAGATGAACATTGCGCACCGTCCCCGGATCGCGCACCGGCAGGGGACGGAACAACACACCATAGACCACGGAGAACAGCGCCGTGTTGACCCCGATGCCCAGCGCGATCGCCGCCACCGCCGACAATGTGAACACCGGGGAACGCCGCAGATTGCGCCACCCGTAGGCCAGATCGCGCGCCGCGTCTTCCAGCAGGCCGAACCGCCGCTCATCGCGCAGGGCCTCCTTATAGCTCTCGACGCCGCCGAACTCGACGCGGGCCCGCCGCCGCGCTTCCGCCGCTCCCAAGCCCGCGCGCTCCAGATCCTCCGCGCGAGCCTGCACGTGGAATTCTAGCTCATCGCGCATCTCGCGCTCCAGCCGCCCGCGCATCGTCAACTTCCGCACCCAGGCAAACATCAGACCTCCCCGGCGGTAGCGCTCAGCGCTGCCGACATCGCGGCCACCGATTGCCGCCAACTCTCCGTTTCCTGTTTCAGGCGCTTCCGTCCCGCCGCTGTCAGCGTGTAGAACTTGGCGCGCCGGTTGTTCTCCGACGTGCCCCACTCCGCATCCAACAACCCTTGCACCTCGAGCCGGTAGAGTGCCGGGTACAGCGCCCCCTGCTCTATCTCGAGCGCGCCGCCGGAGATCTGCCCGATGCGCAAGAGGATGCCATACCCGTGCAGCGCGCCCAGCGAGACCGCCTTCAGTATCAAAACGTCCAATGTTCCAGGTAGCAGTTCGGCCATGGCCCTCTCCTAATGAACTTAGGGAAAGCATACGCGCCTTCTCCTAAGCTGTCAAGGAGAGACTTGGCGTGACTTTCCCGAACGTCACCGTCCTAACCGAGTCGTGCCCACCGAACTACGCGTCAACGGACGCACGCTCCGCATCGCGTCGCCTCCCGACACACCGTTGCTCTGGTCCTCCGCGACGAACTCGGACTCACCGGCTCGAAGTTTGGGTGCGGCATGGGACTGTGCGGAGCGTGCACGGTCCACGTCGCCGGCAAAGCCGTGCGCGCTTGCATCAGGCCGCTCTCCGCGGTCGCCGGCCCGGTCATCACCATCGAAGGACTCTCTGCTTCGGCCGCCGGCTGCTCTGCGACTACGTGGTCGAAGCGGCTTTCCTCGCACAGCAGACCGGCCGCCCGATTCAGGTCGTCGCCGCCCGCGAAGACGATCTGCGCCACGATTACTACCGCCCGCGCAGCTTTCACAGCCTCCGCGCCGGCGTCGATGCAAACGGCCGCATTGTCGCCTGGGATCATCACCTCTCCGGCGTCTCACGGAATGCGTATCGCCGCGATCCGCGCCCGCCGGAATCCACTGAGGTCTACGGAATGTTCACCGCCAACAATCCCGATCTCAGGCAGCAGACGGCGATGATGCTGCTCCCCACGCGCATTCCCAATTGCCGCGCGCGCTACTCCCAACTTCAGACCTCGGTCCCCACCGGCGCATGGCGCGCGTCCGCGCACAATGCCTTCGGATTCGTCATCGAGAGCTTCCTCGATGAGATCGCCCAAGGGACTTCACGATCCCCGCTGGACCTTCGCGCCGAGGTCCTCGGCACAGCGGGCGATTTCCCCTTCCGCAGCGAAGATAATGTGCCTTACGACCCGGCGCGCCTGCGCAATGTCCTTGCGATCGCGATGGACAAAGCCAATTGGAACCGTCGTCTCCCCGCCCGCTGGGACCGCGGCTTGGCGGCCCATTTCACTTTCGGTTCGTATACGGCGGAGGTCGCGGAGACCTCCGTCGATTCCGCCAACCGGCTGAAGGTCCACGGCATCGTCGCGGCCGTCGATTGCGGCCAGGTCGTGAATCGCTCCGGCGTCGAAGCGCAGGCGCAGGGCGGCATACTCGATGGGTTGAGCGCCGCATTATACGGCGAGATCACGATTGACCACGGCGGGGCCGTGCAGAGCAGCTTCGCCGACTACCGCATGCTCCGCATCCCCGATGCCCCTGCAATCGAAGTTCACATCGTCGACAGCACGGAGGCGCCTACAGGCTTCGAGGAAATCGCGCTGCCGCCTTGCGCCGGCGCGGTCGGAAATGCGATCTTTTCGGCAACGGGCCGCCGCATCCGCCGCCTCCCTTTCCGAGCTGCAGGCTTTACTGTGTAGCGCTCGCCGGGGTGCGACCGTAACGGTGCGGGGTGAGCGCCTGGCAACTTTCAGATCACCATGACGCGGTGATCGGTGCACTCGAGTTCGATGGAGTTGTAGAGTTCGGTGGGAAGATCGAGGCCGTGCCTGGCGAGGAAAGGGAGGATGCTGTAGAGGCGTTCCTGGAGGTGGCGCTCGGGGAAGATGAGGCCGCAGAGGGCGTCGGCGTCCTTGGCGGCGCGCTCGTCGCGGCGCATGGCTTCGCGCGCGGTTTTGCGCTCCATTTTCCGGATCTGGTAGGTGATCTTACGGGCGCTGCGGTCGAGCGCCTGGGCGAGGGTGGGATCGAACGACGTGAGCTCGGCGCGGAGTTGCGTGATCGCGCGGTCCACGGTGACGGTGGTGTTGCGCGCCGCAGCGGTGAGCGCGGGCGGCACGAGACGCGAAGCGAGGCGCTCTTTGAGCGGGGTTTCGCCGTGGAAGAAATCCGTGAGATTGAGATGGTAGCGGTCGAGCAGCTTGGCGCTACGCGAATCGAGGATCGTATAGCCGGCACGCGGCAGCGCGACGGGCATGCGGCCGAGCAGGTGACGATAGAGCACCTGCGACTGCGCAAAGTATGCGATCTCGGCCGGGCCGCCGATGTAGGCGACGGTGGGAAACATCGAATCCTGAATCACGGGGCGCAGGATGGCGTTCGGGGAGAGCGAGGAGGCGCGGTCCATCAATTCCCGCGCGGTAAAGCGGCGGCTGTTGTGGAGGTAGTCGTTGTCCTTGCCGCGGCGCAGGTTGAGGCGCTTGCCATTTTCGAGCAGGAAAACGAGCGACGTGTGGTCTTCGATGTGGACCTGCGCGTGATAGCCGGCGGCGGCGAGTTCGCGATTGCG
>JAOAPT010000742.1 GCA_025463045.1 Candidatus Solibacter sp. | reverse complement strand
TTCTTCGGGTAACCACCGCTCCCCTTGTTGCGGCCCCGGACGGGGCCATGGAGAACTCCGTTGAAGAACCACCGCAAACAGAGCCGCGACCGTAAGGGAGCGGTGGTGCTTTTAGGCGACCACCGCTCCCTCACGGTCGCGGCTCCGATTGGGGCTCGATTCTTCATTTCATCGCCTTTGGTGGGCCTCAGACCCTGTGGCCACGAGGACAGTGCCTAACGGCGAACATGTCGATTACCTTGGGACTCCCTTGTTCGCCAAAGCGCGAGTCACGGTCGCGGCTCGGATGGTCGTGGAACGGGGCGGGCAGGCGGAACGGCGGCCTGCATGGACAGGCCAGGAGGCCCGTCCTACGAAGACGCTTTCTCGGGGTCTTTGGGTGACGTGGGATTGGCTGGCGTGCCCTCTCCGGCAGCGCCGCCGCTGTTGATTTTTACCATTATTCCTTGGATCGTCACGCCCGCGGGGCCGATGTCGACGAAGCCGCCGGCAGACTTGAGCGACAACTGCATTCCCGCTTCGATGATCACCTTCATGCCGCCTTTGATGTGGATCTCCTGGCCCGCCTCGACTGCGTAGACCTTGCCGATCTTCGCATTGTGGTCGGCGGAGACGGTGAGTGACAGGCCGCCGATGGATTCGTTCTGCGCGCCCTTAACGGTGAGGTGCTTGTCGCCCTTGACCGACTCGGCCTGTGATCCATCGACGATCAGGTGGCGATCTTCCCCGACGTATTCGTAGCTTTTCTTCTCGACGTAATCGTGCTGATCTTTTTCGGCGTGGATCTTGATGAACTCGGAGCCCTTCTTGTCTTCGAAAATCAGCTCGTTGTAGTTGTCGGGGCTACCGCCCTTTGCACTACGGGATTTCATGCCGCTGATCGTCTGGTCGTCGGGCAGTTTATAAGGCGGCATCTGCTCGGCGTTGTACACGCGGCCGATCACCAGCGGCCGGTCGGGGTCGCCTTCGAGAAAATCCACCACCACTTCCTGGCCGAGGCGCGGCGTCTGAATTCCGCCCCAGGTCTTGCCTGCCCATGTCTGCGAGACACGCACCCAGCAGGAGCTCTTGTCTTCGCGATCCCAGTAGAAATGAACTTTGATGCGCCCGTACTGGTCGACGAAAATCTCTTCGCCGGCCGGCCCGACCACCACCGCCGTTTGCGTCCCCTGCACGACGGACTTCGCTGCGATACGCGGCGGGCGGAAAGGAACATCCGCCGGGAAGGCCTGAAAACGATTCTCATACGAGAATGGCTCTTCGCGATCCGAACGGTAGTTGTTGGCGAACACCGAGTGCGCGACAGAGAGCAGGACGAACGGGTCGGTCGACGACTGGAAGGTGTCGTTCAGATTGAATTTGCACCCGGCAACCAGATGGCGGCTGTTCGAAGTGCCGCCGATGGTGACGCGCGCCACCTCCTGTTCTTCCAGGCGGATTTTCGCGTAGCGCTCTCCGAGGTCGCGCGTGAGATAGCGGCCCGGATAGTCGTACAGATCGTAGCGCGCGGAGGTAGCGCGCACGTCGAGCTTCACTTTCGGCTTCTGGAAATCGTAATCGGTGAGCGACACGGTGCGGCTGCGCACCGCATGCTCGCGCGACAGCGTGAGGACCAGGTCGTCCTCCTGTCCGGCCGTGGGGGCGATTCCGTAGCGCACGGTGGGATTGCCGGGGCACAGCTCGAAGGCCGAAAGGGCGTCGGCCAAAATCAGCTTGTGTTTGTCTCTGGTGTGCTGGAAGAAATAGAAGATGCCTTCTTCTTCCATGAGGCGCGAAACAAAGTTGAGGCAGCTTTCGCGGTACTGCACGCAATATTCGCGCGGATCGTAGGAGCCCGTGAGGCGCAGATCGTAATCGTGAAAACCCTGGTCCTTGAAGATCGTTTCGATGATGTCGGGAACGTTCTTGTTTTCGAAGATCCGGCAATCGGTGGTGAGCGAAAGGAACCAGGTCCACGGCACCACTTCCATCCGGTAGGAGGTCAGGCCCTGGCTGCGCTCGAGCTGCATCGCGCGGTTGACGATTCCGTGGAAGAAGCGCGGCTCGTCGTTGACCATGCGCAGGGAGACGACGACGGGTTTCTGCAGCAGGTCCTCGAGCGGCAGGGCCGGTTCCGTCGACACGGCATCCAGGTGAAAGGCGAACTGCTGCGAGATGGCTTCAAAGCCGGTGAACCGTTCGAGTAGCAGGACGTCTTCGCCGAGCGGCGTATCGACGCGGATCGGACGATTTTGCTGACTGTAGGGTCCCGCCATGATGGCCTCCTTTCGATAACTGCCGGCTACTTAGACCAAAGCATACTGGATCGAACCGTCGGCCGATACACCCAGCGAAACCGAGCGCACCGGTTCGCCGCTCGCCATCCGTCCGAGGAGCATCTTCGAGAGTTCCGGCAACACCGTGTTGGTGAGAATGTTGTCTACGTTGCGCGCGCCGCTTTCGACTTCGGTGCAGCGCGAGGCGATCGTGTCGACGACTTCCTCGGCGTAGCTCAGCGCGATCCGGTTGTTCTCCTGCATGCGGCGCACGATCTTATTGAGCTTCAGGCGGACGATGGTTTTCAACGCTTCGTCGCGCACCGGGTAATACGGGATCACCACCATGCGGCCGAGGAACGCGGGCTTGAAGATTTTGATCAGCTCGGGGCGGACGGCGGTGGCGAGGGCGGCGGCGGATGGCATGGTCTCGGGATCGGCACAGAGCTTCATCATCGTGTCGCTGCCGGCATTCGAGGTCAGCAGGATGATGCAATTACGGAAGTAGATTTCGCGTCCTTCGCCGTCTTCCATCACGCCCTTATCGAAGACCTGATAGAACAGCTCGAGCACGTCGGGATGCGCCTTCTCGACTTCATCGAGCAGCACCACGGAGTACGGACGCTTGCGGACGGCCTCGGTGAGCACACCGCCTTCCCCGTAGCCCACGTAGCCGGGAGGCGCGCCCTTCAACGTAGAGACGGTATGCGACTCCTGGAATTCCGACATGTTGATGGTGATCAGATTTCGTTCGCCGCCGTAGAGCAGGTCCGCGATAGCGAGCGCGGTCTCGGTCTTGCCGACGCCGCTCGGGCCGACCAGCATGAAGACGCCGACGGGGCGGTTGGGATCTTCGAGATTCGCGCGCGAAGTTTGCACGCGCTGGGCGATGGCATCGAGCGAATGGTCCTGCCCGATGACGCGCCGTTTGAGCTGCTCCGGCAGGGCGAGGATGCTCTGCATTTCATCCTTCATCATCTTGCCGGCGGGGATTCCGGTCCACGCGGAGATGACTTCGCCGACCATCTGCGCATCGGCGCAGACGCGGACCAGCGGCGTCTCTCCCTGCATGGCGGCGAGCTCCGCATTGAGCGTGGCGAGCGAGGCGCGCGATTCAGAGTGGGACTTGTCGTCCGCGGAAGATTCTTCGAGCTGCGCGCGCAGGGTGCGGATCTTGTCGACCAGAGCGCGCTCTTTCTCCCAGCGATCCTTGCGGAGCGCGAGTTCTTCGGTCAGTTCGACGCACTTGACGGCGATTTCGCCGAGGCGTTCGCCGTGGTTGCCGCCCACGGCCGCCTCGCGCTTTAGAATGCGTTCCTGGATTCCGAGGTTTTCGATGCTGCGTTCGAGATCCTGTATGGTGTCGGGGATCGCTTTCTGTCCGATGTTGAGGCGCGCGCAGACCGTGTCGAGCACGCTGACTGCTTTGTCCGGAAGCTGGCGGCCGGTGAGAAAGCGATGCGAGAGGCGGACGGTGGCGGCGAGCGCCTCGTCGAGAATGCGCACGCCGTGGTGCTTCTCGAGCGCGGGAGCGAGCGCGCGGAGCATCAGCAGGCACTGCACTTCGTCGGGCTCGTCGACCTTCACAACCTGGAAGCGGCGGGCGAGGGCGGCGTCACGCTCGAAATATTTCTTGTACTCGGACCACGTGGTGGCGGCGATGGTGCGGAGTTCGCCGCGCGCGAGGGCGGGCTTCAGGATATTGGCGGCATCGTTCTGACCGGCCGTTCCGCCTGCGCCGATCATGGTGTGCGCTTCGTCGATGAAGAGGATGATCGGGGTCGGCGACGCCTTCACTTCGGCCACGAGGCCCTTCAAGCGATTTTCGAATTCGCCTTTGACGCCGGCGCCGGCTTGCAGGAGCGTGAGGTCGAGGCTGTGGACCGCGACGTTCTTCAACTCGTCGGGCACCTCGCCGTTGGCGATCGCCATGGCGAAGCCTTCGACTACCGCGGTCTTGCCGACGCCCGCTTCGCCGGTGAGGATCGGATTGTTCTGGCGGCGGCGCATCAGGATATCGATCAACTGGCGGATCTCGCGATCGCGCCCGTAGACCGGATCGAGCTTGCCGTTGCGCGCCTGATCGGTGAGATTCTGCGTGAACTGCTGGAGGAACTTGGCCTGTCCGGGCGCGGCGGGGTGGCCGGGCTCGGGCGACGCCGAGCGCGCGGCGGAATCCTCCGCAGTCTCGGGCGATGCGGCGACGATGTCCTCGAAGGCCTGGTAGAAATCGTCGGGCTTGATCTGCTTCCAGCCCGGAGAAATACCGCCGAGCACGCGCGACATCTCGGGGCTCTGCGCCATCGCCAGCACGCAGAGACCGGAGCGAACCTGTTCGACTCCGAAATCGACGGAGCCGATAGTCCACGCCTCCTGGAACATACGCTCCAGCATCTGGCTGAGCACCATGCCGCGCGGATTGCCCGACTTCATGCGGTCGAGACTCTTGGACAGATCGGCTGCGAAATGCGAGCGGTCGATGCTGAACTGGCGCAGGATGCGGAGCAGGTCGTTATCGGTGCCATCGAGCAGTTTGAGCAGGAAGTGTTCGATTTCGACCTCGTAATGCGTGCGCGAGAGGCAGAGCCCGGCGGCAGCTTCGAGCGCGTTCCGCGACGTCGTGTTCAGACGGCCAATCAGTTTTTCGAGGTTGACTTGAATCATCGGACTCGATCTCCAGTTACAAGCGAATAATGACGTCCTCGGCGTGCTGCCGAAAGGGTTCGGATTCGGATTTCGCCCACGTGGTCCACCCGAGCTGCGAGCCCTGTTCTTCGGCGGCCTCCGGGAACAGGGTGCCGGGCACTTCGTCCTTGTGCAGAATCAGTTGAACTTCGAATACCTGTTCGTCGCGCGAAAAGAAACGGCAGATATCGCGAAGGCGCGCGAAGTTCGGGCCGCCGCGCAGAAACAGGCGGAACGTCTTCAAGTCGAGCGGGCCGATGCGCACGCACACCATCGATTCCTGGCTCCAATATTCCTCGCTGACCACGACTCCGTGCCCCAGCCGCTCGGATTCGGAATCGTCGGGGCGGAAGCGCGTGGTGCTGTCATCGTCCAGCGGATACCAGGTGCCGGCGAACTGCTGGATTTCGACGGGGACCTGGAAATAGTCGGCGAGAATCGTCTGCAGGCCGGAAGCGGAGCGCGGTTGGATCGCCAGGATGGCGGCGTAGCGCGCGAAGAAATCGTCGGAGACCTCGAGGCGGTCGGTCAGCCCCTCGGTGCCGAGCCCGGTGAGGCTGAGCAGGATGCGGCGGAAGAGGTCGTGCGACGGACGGCGTTCGGCCGTCACGCCGAAGCGATAGCGCTCCCACGCGTAGTAGAAGAGCATCGACAGGCGGTGATTGAAGATATCGAAGAACTCGGCGGGACTGTGGTCGTTTTCGAGGGTGCGCTCGATGATGAATTCCGTATACGGCTGCGGCAGCACGCCGGCGGCTCCGGTGAGGCCGAGGAAGTTGACGAGCATTTTCCAGCGCCCGGTATCGGGCAGCGCGGTCATCGACTGGATGTCGCTGGCCGGAAATCCCATGGTGGGATTAGCGCCGACGCGCACCGGCTCGCGGTCCACATCGAAGCGGCGGTCGGAGACTTCGCCGGTTCTCCCGTGCTCGCTGTTGCGCAAGAGGATGCGGAGCGCCTGCGCGAACTCGAAGCGCCAGGGCTCGGCGAGGAGGAGTTCCTGCGCGGAATCGGGAGTACGTTCTGGAGTCAGGTCGGGAGTCATACCACCACCCGTGTGCCGGCGCGCGGCGGCCATTTGTGGATCGGCTTTTCGCCGCGCTGACGCGATCTCAGCACGAGCTGCGAAAACGAATTGAGCGATGTGTAGAGTCCCAGGAAATGCTCCAGCACGCTGCCGAAAAGGAAGGCGGAGTTGCCGGTGAAGCGGTCTTCGTCGACCGTGATCTCGACCAGTTTGCCGCGCACGAAGGCCATGCCGTGTTGTGAGGAGACGCGCGCGAAATGCGGCCGGCTGGTGACTTTCAGGATGCCCTTGATGCTCTCCTTGCCGGAATCCGTACCGCCCAGATTATGGATAGCGAGCAGCGCCTGGAGTGCCTCCTGGCCATCGTCCACCAGCGACAGATGATTGAGCGAGAGCTGCGATACGAGACGCCACAGGCTCGTCTTTGCAGAGGGCGACGTGTACCCTTGCGTAGGCTGTAGCAGGCAGCGGATCTTCTGCACCTCGGGGTGCTCTTCCATTTGGAAATCGCCGTCCGGATCTCCCATGGGAAGCTGGTGCGGCAGATCGCGATTGGTGCAGGTCAGCTTGACGCTCAGGCTGTTGGCTTCGGGGTCTGAAGGCAGGCCGAGGCGGTCCAGAATGCTGACGAAGATCTCGCTATTGTTTTCGTCATAGCGGCTGGGGCGGCGCACCGAGGTCCAGAAGCGATTGCTCTCCGGCAGGCGTTCGCCCTGGCAATTGATGTACGGCTCGTAGCGCTTCCGGTCGCCCGATGAGGACTGGCCGTAGACCGCATCCACCGAGTAGACTTCCATGCGCGAATCGAGGGGCACGGCCAGTTCGTAGACCGTTTGCCGCAGCGGAATCTGGTCGGAGCTTGCGGCGAAGAGATTGACGATCGGCGCGCAGCCCAGCTTGAAGGTGTTGGCGTTGATTCCCTGTTCGAGCGTGGAGCGCCACTCCGTTTTTTCGAACGGGGAAAGCAGGAAGAAGATCGACGCCTGGCGCGAAATGCCCGAACTCGCCAGATGGTCGAGTCCTTTGAGATCGAGGAAGAGATACTTTTTCGGAAACGCGAAGTAGTCCTGCAGGATCTGGTAGCCGGCGAAGCTGCGCTGCGGGAGCCAGCAGAGCCCTTCCCCGGCGGCGAATCCAACGGGCGAGAGCGCGCCCGGGTCGAGCCGTACCGTCTTGCCGGAGCCGCCCGGCGCCGCATCCTGAATGAGAATGCTGTGACAGCGGGTGAGCAGCAGTTCGTAGAGCGCGTAGACCAGGTCGTTGTTCCCGTTCAGGTAGAAGCGCAGGCGCTCGAGAGGTAGCGATTCGAACTGAATGTCGGGCAGGCATCCGATGCGCAGTTCGACGGCGGCCGCAGTTTGCCGGCTGACCATCCCGGGCGGCAGGCCGCTGCCCGGTCGCCACGATGCGCCGGTCACCGTGACCGGCCAAAGCTCGGTATCGAAGCAGGTGCGGAAACGGCAGACGAAGCCGTCGGAGGGATGCGAGAGCACCGGCGTGCCGCGTGGTACGAGCCGCGCTGTGGTCGCCTTTCCGCGCTCGGGGTCGAGCTGGAATTCCACCATCGACACCGACGGCAGGGGCTGCAGGAAGTACGGGTAGAGCTCCCCGAGCATGGCGCTGGTGATCTCGGGAAACTCGTCGTCCATGCGCAGATGAAGGCGCGCGGCGATGAAGGCGAAGGCCTCGAGCATGCGCTCCACATGCGGGTCGTCGCACTGCGACGGATCGAGCTTGAGGCGCGACGCGACCATGGGGTAGCGCTTTCCGAACTCCGCGCCTAAGTGCCGGAGGTAGGAAAGTTCGCGCTCGTAATACCCCAGGAAATCTTCACGCACGCGTTTCCCCCAGGATATCCACGGCATACTGGCCGCGGTTCAGGTCGAGCGTAGTGTCATAGACTACGGGCGCGGGGTGCGGCTTGAGCTTCAGCTTGCCGGAGATCTGAAAATGCACGTCGACGCCGGAGGCGCGCCGGTTGTCGACGGAGACGCGGGGATTGATGATGCGCGGTTCGAAGATTTCGATGGTGCGCGCGATCAGGGCGGTGAGGCGCTCCTGATCGGCGAGGCTCTTGGTGGGCGAGAGGTTGAGCGCGGCTATATCGGGCAGGCCGTAGTAGAAGAGCGATCGCTCGACTTCCTTCAGGCCCTCAGGCAACTCCATCGCGATGCGGCGCGTATTGAGCAGCCATTCGAGATCTGACCGCACGGCCGCGCGGTAGCGTTCCAACTCGCCTTTGCTGACGATCTGCGCATTGCGCCCGCGCTCTTCCAGCGTGCTGGTCATGACGTTGCGGTCACTGCCGCGTTCCACGACGAGACGGTTGAGTACGGAGAAAACGATCATGCCTTCGTGCTCCACGGCAAAGCGCCACCAGCGAGTTCGAGCGCCTTCATGGGGTGAATCGAGCAGAGACGATCGTACGCGCGCTGCCGTTCTTCAGGGCTTTCGTCGAGCTTCGACAGGCACGTGTAGAGCATGGCGAGCGGGGCGGCGGCGAACTCCTTCGGCTCCCACGCGTCGAGGCGCAGCTCTTCGATATTGCGGCAGACCTCGCGCAGGATGGGCAGCGCGATGCGGTATTGCTGTGCTTCCAGGCAGATTTTCGCGAGCTGCACTTTGCGCTGCGCGCGTCCTCGTCCGGAAGTCTCGGCGGTGATGGCTTCACTGAGAACGCGAAACGCCTCGGCGAAGCGCCCGGCGGCGAGTTCGGTCTCCGCGACTTCGAATGCGTCGGGCGGCTTGCCTTCGAAGACGTCGCGATGCTCTGCGAGATCGATCGCGCGCACCTCGTCGAGCGATTCCTTGCGCGCCTGGTTCGGGTCGACGAGGACGTCGGTGCGGATCCAGGCGAGCGTCTCCGCGGACGCGGTGGGCGAGCCATCGAGCATGACGGCACCAGGGAGATCGGGCAGTGCTTGCAAGTAGGCGGCGAGCATTCCGCGAACGGCGGCGGCGATTCCGGGCTTGCCAAGCTCGGTGGCGGCGCGGTGCGCGTGGAGTTGCACGTCGAGCCAGCAGCAGCCGCACTCGTGCTCCATCGCTTTTTCGGTTTGCGCGAGTACTTCCCACCAGTCGGTGTCGAGCACCGCGCGGCGAAGGGCGGTGCGCAGTTCGGTCGACGGCGCCTGTAGGTAGTCCTCGCCCGCGGGATCGCCGCGGCCGATCATCGGGCCGAATCGCCAGCTTCGCAACAGCATGTAGGGGACGGGGTCGGAGGAGTCCTGCTCGCGCAGGGAGGCGGCGAGGTAGGGAATTCCTTCAGGCGTGGGCGGAGCGGCTGCGAGCGCGGGGGCGGAGGCGGCCGCGGTTGCCGGAGCGCTGTAGGT
>JAOAPT010000224.1 GCA_025463045.1 Candidatus Solibacter sp. | reverse complement strand
CTGCAGCTCCGGCCGGCTGCGTAGAAGGTCGATGAGCGCCGTCCCGTCCACGCGCGGTAGATTGAGATCCATCAGGATCAACTCCGGCGTTGAATCGTCCGACACGCCGTTGAGGAATGCTCGCGCGTCCGCGCCATCGCGGATCGTCTTCAACGTATACGGAATCCGGCATTCTCAAGTGCCATCGAAAGGAGGTAGATATCCGCCTCATTGTCCTCGATCAGCAGGATGCGCGTTTCGCCGCTCGGCTGTGCTACACTCCCCAAAAAATCGCCTCCCGTGCGTCCGACGGTGTTCACGACATGACCACGAGTTCCCGCTCCCAGTTGCGAAGCTTGCGGCACGCCGCGACAAATGCTCCGGCCCCGCCTTTTCCGAGCGGAATGAATCCGTCGTCCATGTCCGCTGCAATGCCCGCCTTCTCGAACAGCGGCATCGCCTCATCGGCATATGCGATGAATTTCAGATGGGCGAAGGCGTCGGACACGAAATCTCTCGCGGCGGCATTCTTGAGCAGCGATTCACATCCTTCTTCGGAAGGAATCACCGCCACCGCATCGTAGAGAACCGACGGTCCGCCGCCGATCTTCTCCTTCGCCTCGATCAAACTGCCGTCGCTCGCCTGTACGCCGCCGACCGCGGGCGCGACCACCTCGACCGATGCGCCTTCGCCTTCGATTGCCGCCTTCAACGCTTCGAAAACCTTCCGGTCGGAACCGTCCGTCACCAGCACACCGACCTTTCGGCCGGCGAACGACTTGGGCCCGTTCCTGATAATGCTCAGCGCCTTCGAGGGCTTGAGATCGGTTCGCGGTTCCTTCGCGGCTGTCGCCGGTGTAATCTTCTCCTGCATCCCCAACCCTTGGGCGACGCGGTCCGCAAGCTTCGGATCGATGTGCGGCAGATGTGAAACCAGTCTGGCGCGAATCGCGGTCTTCTCTACCTTGCTCAATTCGAAGATCAGCGCGGCGGCGATGTGCCCCTGCTCCGTCTCGGTCTGGCTGATGTAGAACTGGCGCGCCTGGCTGTAATGGTCGGCGAAACTCTCCGAGCGTTCGCGCACCTTGCGCCCGTGTTCCTCCGCCGGGAAGGAACGGAATCCCATCTCGTGCGATTCACGCGGGCCGCCCTCCGCTCCGCCCCACGAGTTCGGTTCATAGTTCACCCGGCCTTTCGGATTCACCATCGCCATATGGCCGTCCTGCTGAAAATGGTGGAAGGGACACTTCGGCGCGTTCACGGGAATATGCGTGAAGTTAGGGCCTCCGAGGCGCTTCACCTGGGTGTCGAGGTAGGAGAAATTCCGGCCCTGCAGCAGCGGATCGTTGCTGAAATCAACGCCCGGCACGATGTTGTTCGTGCAGAACGCAACCTGCTCGGTTTCCGCGAAGAAATTCTCGACGCAGCGATCCAGAACCAGTCGGCCGACGCGGCGGATCGGCACGTCCTCTTCGGGAATGATCTTCGTCGCATCCAGAACGTCGAAATCAAAACCGTCGGCGAACTCGTCGTCGAAGAGTTGCAGACCCAGTTCCCACTCCGGATAGTCGCCCGCCTGAATGGCGTTCCAAAGATCCCTTCGGTGAAAGTCCGGATCCGCGCCATTGATCTTCAACGCTTCGTTCCAGACCACCGATTGCAATCCTAGCTTCGGCTTCCAGTGGAACTTCACGAATGTGGACTTGCCTTCGGCGTTCACCAACCGGAAGGTATGAACCCCAAAGCCCTCCATGAAGCGGAACGATCGCGGAATCGCGCGGTCGGACATCACCCACATGATCATGTGCATGCTTTCCGGCATGAGCGAGATGAAGTCCCAGAAGTTATCGTGCGCTGTCTGCGCCTGCGGAAAGTCGCGATCCGGCTCTTGCTTCGCGGCATGAATCAGGTCGGGAAACTTGATCGCGTCCTGGATGAAGAACACCGGAATGTTGTTGCCCACGATATCCCAGTTGCCTTGCTTTGTATACAGTTTCACCGCGAAGCCGCGGACATCGCGCGCCAGGTCCGCCGAGCCTTTATTGCCCGCGACGGTAGAGAAGCGCACGAACGCCGGCGTCTTCTCGCCGGGGCGTTGAAACAGATCGGCCGCAGTGAACTCATCGAGCGATTCATAGTTTTCAAAATATCCGTGAGCGCCGAATCCTCGCGCGTGAACCACACGCTCGGGAATGCGCTCATGGTCGAAATGAAAGATCTTCTCCCGAAGATGAAAGTCTTCCAGCGTGGTCGGCCCGCGGGATCCGACTCGCAGAGAATTCTGATCGTCCGAAATCGGAGTGCCCTGTTGGGTCGTGAGAACTGGAACATCTCCTCCGGCTGTCTGATGAATCTCCCCTCCGTTGGCGGCAAGCTTATCGGACGGATCTTTCTTTTTCTTTGGCATAGATTTCCCTTCTCTGATGCAATCACTAAGGACATCCGGTCCGCAGCTTGTTTTCCGAAGTTCTCCTATGTACGAAAAAGGCACGCGAGGATCTCATTTCGAACGTTCCATGGGCTCCTGGTGTGTGGTTCTGAGCGGAAAGCATAGTGAAAAGAATGCAACGTGTTGTCACGAAAGGACGCAGACCGTGCGCACAAATTGGCCGCCCTGACACCGCCTGCGTTTACCGAACGCGGACGTCCAGCAGCGCCGCCCAATACTGAACGGATTGTAAGGCGAAGCCGATCAAAATGAGCCCGACCCCGAAGACGCCCATGCGTTTTTCCGGCACGTTGTCGGCCGTCCACTCAATAAACGGCGTGCAGAAGCCCGAGACCGCTGTGACCATCCCGATCGCCACACCCGCCTTCAGGCCGACCGCGATCGCGTGCTCCCGTTGCTGCGCTACTATGCTGCTCACATAGCCCGTGATCGCATAGCCCACCGTGCGGTTCGCCGCCGCCAACAATTGGAAACGGGTGACGCGAGGGCGCTTCGCGGGTTGATAATCGACAGTGGGCCTGATCCCAATCCGATACGCGATCGCCTGTCCGGCAGTGCTCAACACGCCGAATGTGACGCCGAATCGTACGCCGAACAAATACGACGCGCCCACGGCAAATCCGCATCCGCGAATCGCACTCATCGCGGTATCCACCCAGAATCCAGGCTCGGGACCCTGCCGCGCAGCGCGCGAATACTCCCAGGCGAGCGTGATGCCATGAGCCACACCGCTCGCCAGCCCGAATACCGGCCCGAGCGCCAGTCCGAACCCCGTTCCGAAGAGCGCCCCGTACGTAACCGCGCGCGTCAGGGTTCGCAGCGGGCCGTGTTCGCCGCCCAGCAGATCGTACGCGAGATACATCGCGCCGAGTACGTCGAGCGAACTGCCGATAATGCAGATCAACGCGAGTGTGTGCTTATCGATGCTCATCGTTGGTATGAGACAGCGTCACGAATTGTCCATTATGCAACACCAGAAACGAATCGTCCGGTGAGCATTCGCGGAGTCGCTTCTGCGGTGCGTCCAGGCCCTCATCCGCCAATTGGAAAGTACCGTGGTGGATCGCGATGCTGCTCCTCGCGCCCAGAATGCGATGCGCGCAGACCGCATCGTCGGGGCTCATGTGAACCGGTGACATGAACCAGCGCGGTTCATACGCGCCGATCGGCAGCAGCGCCAGCTGCGGCGCTCCAAAGCGCTCTCGAATGCGCGCAAAATGTTCGCCGAAAGCTGTGTCGCCCGCAAAGTACACATACCCTTCCGCGTTTTCGATTACATATCCGCACCATAACGTCCGATTGCGATCGAAGATACCCCTCGCGGAAAAGTGGACGGCGGGTACGCTGTGAATCGTCGTCCCGGACGCCGTCAAACTCTCGCCCCAGTCCAGTTCGACCACGGGGCCGATGCCTCGCGATCGCAGGTACCCGGCTAACTTCAACGGCACGATGAATTGCGTTTTTCCGTAGTCCGCCAGACGGCGCAGCGTGGCAATGTCGAGATGATCATAGTGATTGTGGCTGAGGAGCACGGCGTCGATCCGTGGAAGATCCTCCCAGCGCACGCCCGGCGCCCTGCGTCGGTGGGGCCCGATCCAAGTGAATGGACTCGCCCGTTCCGACCAGATTGGATCCGTCAGAATGTTGTGTCCGCGATGCTGTAGAAGCACCGTGGAATGGTTGATCAGCGTGACCCGCAGTTCATTGCCTTCGACGTCCGAGGGCGGCTTCGATGGCTTGACGTCCGCCACGAAGTCCGCCGACGGCTCCCGCCGGCTGGTAAGTTTCCATCGCGCCAGATCGAGAAAACCGCGCGCCTGAGCGCCATCCGGATTGAAGAACCGCTTCCCGTCGAAGTGCGGCGCGAACGGTCGCTCGCCGGCGCCATCCTGCATGACTTCATTGACTCACACTCCCTCGCTTTCGTTTCGCGAGTTCACACGCCTATCGAAATCCGGGGAAGTAGTTTAAGATCAGAAGAGGAACAAATGTCGGGGCGTAGCGCAGCCTGGTAGCGCACCTGCCTTGGGCGCAGGGGGTCGGGCGTTCAAATCGCCCCGCCCCGACCAATAGAATCAGTAGTTTGTGGGCATTTCTTCAACTCCTAGGAATTCGCCGCAGTCGATACTGTAGCTGGGAAGACCCTCACGTTTCAACAACCAGATTCGGGAGG
>JAOAPT010000694.1 GCA_025463045.1 Candidatus Solibacter sp. | reverse complement strand
CCCGTCCGCCCCGGTGACGATGCGTCTGGCGAGATATAGCCTCCTCAGCGGACGCATTACCGGGCCTGGGGGACGCGCGCCCGGCCGGGCGGCCATCGCGATTTTCACCAGGATTTCCGAGGGCGGAGAACTGTCGCCCCTGCTTCAGGAGAGTGCGGCAGCGGATGGCAGTTTCTCGATCGAACTTCGCCCAGGCGAATACGCCGCCGGCGTCTGGTACAACAGTGCGCAAGACGGCGTCGGACTGCAACTCTATCCCGACAACGTCCACCCCGAATTCTTCTCCGTGCGCAGCGGCGAAACGCGAGCCATCCAGTTCGGGATTCCTCCGGCGGAGAAGTTCGGCATCAGCGGAAAAGTGGAACAGCCGCAGCCGGGGACGCAGTACCTGCTGACCCTGGCCGTGGCCGGGCAGTACGCGTTGCCGCTCCTGCAGGTGCGCACGGCGCCCGACGGCAGCTTCCGCATGGAGGGCGTGCGTCCCGGCGTCTACGATGTGCTCGCCGCCGCCGAAGTGGGGACTGGAAGCCAGCCGCGGTTTGGACAGGCCCGCATTCGCGTCACCGACCAGAACGTCGAAGGCGTGAACCTCGCGATGGATTCCGGCCGCACCGTGCAGTTGGTGTTGCGCGGCAAGAGGCCGCCGGAAAAAGCGCCCGCCGGATGCCCTGCGAGCACGAAGGTCTGGCTGGTGCCGGTAGAGTTTCAAGGCGCTGGGGCGCGCGCCGTCGAGGCGAATTTCGCCAAGGCCGAAACCGCTGCAGGTTTACCTCCTGGCCGGCTGCGGGTCAGGCTTCCGGAGCTCGGAATGGACTGTTATCAGGCAAGCGCCCCGCTGCTGGATCTCACCCGCGAAAGTCGCGAGACGGTCGAAGTGGAACTAGCGAGCACCGGGAGCATTCGGGGCGAATTAAAATCCGTCACCGCCCTCTCAGGTAATTTTGTGGTGGTGCTCACCGGTCTCGATTCCACTCGGATGGCCTTCGCGGATGAGCGCGGCAGATTCGCCTTCCAGGGGCTGCCTCCCGGCGCATACCGGATTGGCGCGCGCACCACCGACGCAACCTCCAATGCTTCCTGGTTCCAGGATGTGAATGGCTTGAGCCCGATCGAAGTGATGGGGGGAGGGACAATTGAGATGGAGCTTCCAGTTCCCCAAAAGAAAGAAGTAGTCAGCCGATGATTACCACGAGATGCCTCCTATGGATCGCCGCGGCGTGCGTCGCCGCCGCGCAGACTGAACTGCCCACCGCATCGATCAGCGGAACGGTGAAGGATGCCGATTCGGGCCAACCGCTCGAAGACTACGCCATCTCGACCATGATTCAAACCAGGAACCTCAGCGTGAAGACCGACGCGCAGGGCAAATACCGCCTTGCCGATCTCCCGCTCGGCTCCTACCGCCTGACCGTGCGCGCTCCGAAGGTCCTGATGCCGCGAGCCACGCGCACTCTTACGTTAGCCGGTAACCCGGTCGAACAGGTCGACTTCGACCTCCCCGCCATGGGCGCCATCTCGGGCAGAGTCATCAACGATGCCAAGGAGCCCGTGCGCAACGCGACCGTATTTCTGGTCGCACGCGAATACTATTCAGGCGGCCTCGGCTACTTTGTGAAGAAGGCCGTTAAGGCCGGCGCGCGTGGGGAGTACTCGCTGGACGGTCTGGAAACCGGCCGCGCCTTTCTGGTGTTGGCCGAGAAGCGCGAGGCCCGGCTGCCTGCTGACTCCGAAGCGCCTGCCGATCCCGAACTCCGTAAACGTGTCCTGGCGGCGGCGTATTATCCGAACTCGCCCGATGCGGAGGGCGGAGTTCCGATCGTGCTTCGTCCGGGAGAGACGCGGGAGGCTGTCGACATCGTGATGAAGCGCTCCCCGTCTTACTGCGTTGAAGGAACGGTCGAAGCCTCGGGCGGCCCGGCCGCACTCCGCTTCACGCTCGAAGGCCAATGGGCGAAAATGGGCGCCTCCTATGGCGGTCGCGTGTTTATTGAACCTCCGGGCGGGCAGGCCCCGCGGGATGGCAAGCTCCGGCTCTGCGATCTGGCGCCGGGAACTTATCGTATTTCGGCGGAGGTTCAATCGTCCCAATCCGGAGAGGAACTTCCTCAGTTTGGGTTCGCCGAGGTGACCATCGGCAAAGAGGATGTGCGGAAGGTGAGGGTGATCGCCAATCCGGGCACGCGGCTCGAGGGCGAGGTGGTTTGGGCAACGCACGAAGGCAAACCGCCGGACGGAGCCAAACTGGAAATCTCCGTGATGCCGGCGCGAAGACCCGGCGTCACCGGCGAGCACACCACCGCGCATGCCGACGTGCCAGGTACGTTTGCGTTTCCAGGACTGTTTCAGGATGAGTACGCGGTGCGCGCGTCCGTCAAGGGCCCCGGCCTTTACGTGAAGGATGTGACTTACGGGAGCGGGAGCGTGCTGCGCGCGCCTTTGAGTCCGGGCAGCGCCATGGGCGGGGCCGGGCTGAAGGTGACCGTCGCCGCCGATGGAGCGACGCTCACCGTTGCCGTGAAGAATAAGGAGGGGGTCGCGATCGGCGGGCAGCGCATTCTGATGATGCCGGCGCAGGCGATCTCCGAGGCCGAACTGGGATCGCTGCTGATTGCGAGCGAAACCGATCAGGCGGGTCAATTTACTTCCCCGCCGCTTGCCCCTGGCAAATACTACGTCGCCGCAACCGCGGATTCGGCATACCCGGTTCCCGAGAGCATCGGCCGGTTGTGGCGGTCTCGTGGTCGCTTCCAGGAAGTCGAACTGGCCCCGAACGCGGCGGTGCAGGTGAGCCTTGAACCCGTGAAACTCAATTGATGAGCTTCGTGTAGCCGTCCTCAAACCGCGTACTCGTCGTGGACAACGCCGATGTGAGGTAGTAGTTCAAAGTCAGCCGGCTGCTTTGCGGAGCGCTTCAATCCGCGGAGTGCGGCTTTTCGGAGAATCCAAACTGAAACTTCGCGCGTCGCCGAGCTGCGTGCGGATGAACTCTTCGGTGCGGGCGACTGCTTTCTTGAGCGCGGCGTCAGGCGCGGTGAAGGTCATCCATGCGATCGATTCGCCGGGAACGTCGTACTCCCACAGTCCGATCAGCCGGCCGCGATCGAAGATGCCGTGACTCGGCAAATCCATCAGCCCCGAGCCCGTTTTGTAACCCTGTTCGGTGAACATCTGCCGCTCGAGATCGTTCGCGTTCATCAATTCGGCGAGCGCGCGGCGCAACAACGCGATGCCGTCGATGCTCGCGACCAATGCGTACTCCGGCTTTTTCGGTACTTTGAAAGCGCGCAACGACTCGCGATCCGCGGGGAGCATCAGGCGAGCATCGCCCTCGTCCAACGGGACGAGCCCGAGCGGTTCGGTGGCTGCCTTCGCCGCCTTGACGCCGAGCGCGGAGAACCATTGAAACTCCGCAAGTGTTGCGGGGCCGGCCCACGTGAAGTAGCGGCGCGCGAGTTCGGTTTGCGCTTCCTCACTCGACAACTCGCAAGGGGCGAGTGTCCAGCGCGTGTAGCGATAGCGCTGCTGATCGAGGCGGCCGTTCATTGAGATGCGGCGGATGCGGCCCTCCTCCTGCAAACTGCCGAGCGCCACCGGGAGCGTGGTCGCCATGCCTTTCTTCACTCCCTCCGCGCCGAATTCGCGGATCGCGGTGCCGATGCGCTCGCGAAGTTCCTTCGGATCGAGCGCCCCATCCGCGAGCGCGTCGAGCACCTCCGTCGAAAGGTGGTCGAGTTCAGCCATGCTCGCGCCGAGCTTGCAAGCGAGTCTGACTTCCTGCGTGGTACTGAAGCCCTCGCCGGCCTTGAGCGCGAGCGCGAAATCCGCAGCCGGCACGACGTAGGTGCAGCCGCGCGCGGCGGGGAGTTCGCAGATCTCGAGATCCGCGACGGCCTGATCGACAGCTTCGCGCGAGAGTCCGGCGCGCGCGAAGAGTGTCAGGTAGGGCGCCGACCCGCCGACGGAACGCGCCCAGCCGGTCTTGGCGAGCACCTCGCCCGCAGACTTGCCCTCGAACGCTCCGTCGAGTCCCTGACGGTGCGCCCACCACGCGCGCAGTACTTCGATGTCCATCGTTGCTCCTTACTCTTCGGAATCCGGTTTGATGGTGCCTTCGGAAAGCAGCGACATGGAGCCGCCCGTGCCGGGGCCGAGCAGGCCCGTCTTCATGTAGAGCAGCAGTTTCTCGCGTGTATCGGTAATGTCGAGGTGGCGCATCGTGAGCTGGCCGATGCGGTCCTGCGGCGAGAAGGTCGATTCGCCCTTCTCCATCGTCAAGCGCTCCGGCTTGTACGTGAGATTCGGGCTGGTGGTGTCGAGTAGAGAATAGTCGTTGCCGCGGCGCAGTTCGACCGTAACTTCTCCAGTGACGGCGCGCGCGACCCAGCGCTGGGCCGTCTCGCGCAGCATGATGGATTGCGAATCGAACCAGCGGCCCTGATACAGCAGGCGGCCCAACTTGAGCCCGTTCATGCGGTACTGCTCGATCGTGTCTTCGTTGTGGATTCCGGTAACCAGGCGCTCATAACCGATGAACAGCAGCGCCAGTCCGGGAGCTTCGTAAATCCCGCGGCTCTTGGCTTCGATGATGCGATTCTCGATCTGATCCGACATGCCGAGCCCATGCCGTCCGCCGATCCGGTTGGCTTCGAGCACCAGCTCGACGGGGTCGTCGTACGTGACGTGGTTCAGCGCTACGGGCTGTCCCTCTTCGAAGCGGATGGTGACGGTCTCCGGTTTAATCGCGACCTCTTCGCGCCAGAACGGCACACCCATGATCGGCTCGACGATGCGGACGCCTTTGTCGAGATGCTCCAGGTCCTTGGCCTCGTGCGTCGCGCCCCAGATGTTGGAATCGGTGGAGTACGCTTTTTCCACGCTCATCTTATAGGTGAGGCCGTGGCTCAGCATGTACTCCGACATTTCCTTGCGGCCACCCAACTCGTCGATGAATACCTGATCGAGCCATGGCTTGTAAATGCGCAGCGCGGGATTGGCGAGCAGGCCATAGCGATAGAAGCGCTCGATGTCGTTGCCCTTGAACGTGCTGCCGTCGCCCCAGATGTGGACGTCGTCTTCCTTCATCGCGATGACGAGCATCGTGCCGGTCACCGCGCGCCCAATCGGAGTCGTGTTGAAGTAGTGCACGCCCGCTGTAGAGATGTGGAACGCACCCGATTGCAGCGCGGCGATTCCCTCGGCGACGAGCTGCTTGCGGCAATCGATCAGGCGCGCTTTCTCGGCGCCGTACTGCAGCGCGCGGCGCGGAATTTCGTCGTAATCGGGCTCGTCCGGCTGGCCGAGATTCGCGGTGTAGGAATACGGAATGGCCCCTTTGGCGCGCATCCAATGGATAGCGGCACTGGTATCGAGTCCACCGGAAAATGCAAGGCCGACCTTTTCGCCGGAAGGCAGGTTCTGAAGAATATTTCCCATTTGAACTATCTAGAATAGCAATCGTACGGTGATTACTCTTCCGCCGGACGCGCAGGATTGCTCCAGTGTCCCGATGCGTCCGCTCCGCTGACCACTACGCCCTTCGCGTTCCAACCAAGTCCTGCGCGCACCTCCGCCGGGCAGTAGCGTAGCGTCAGACCGCATCGCCGGCGCGTCGACGTGTTCGCTTCGGAGCCGTGTAACAGCAGATCGCTGTGCATAGAGATCTCGCCCGCCTTGAGTTCGACGTCTACGGGAGGGCCGAGTTCGTCGATCCCTTCCACGGTTTGATTGAGGACGTTGGCTTCGTCGGTTTCGCTCAGGCGGTAGGTGAGATGGCCGAGGCGATGCGAGCCAGCGATGTAGCGCATGCACGCATTCTCGACCGACGCGTCGTCGATCGCGAGCCAGATCGTCACCGCCTTCGACGGTGTGAGCGGCCAGTAGCTCGCGTCCTGATGCCACGCGACGCGCTTGCCGTCGCCCGGCATTTTGCAGAAGAAATGCGAGCCCCAGCCGATCGCGTCGTCGCCGATCAGGTCGGTGACGCGCGCGACAAGGCGGGAATCGGTCAGCAGATCGTACACGCGCCCGTGAGTGAGATGCGCGGTGCTGATCGAGTAGCTGTCGCCCCCGGCGGCGAGCGTCCGGGCGAGCAGGTCATCGAAGTAGCGGCGGATGGCGGCGATCTCGTCATCGGCGAAAATGCGCATACCTTTCAGGTAGCCATCGCGATTGAACCGCGCGATATCTTCGCGCGTCAAGATCCGCGGATTCTCCACTGTCGAAGGATGGAAGCGCAGATCGCGCTCGACGCGGCTCAGTTCGTCGGCGGTCGGGATAAAGTTTGGTGACGTGTTCATGCGAACCCGTCTGTCATTGTGTAACACTTACCTCTTCTTGTGGGGATGATGTTTGCGCTTCGGGATGAACTCCCGCGCCACATTGGAGCCGGCGTCCGCGGCCAGACCGATTCCGGCCGTCGACGCGCCGCTTCCCGCGGCCAGCACTCCCTGCGTGAACGCGCCGGCGGCGGCGTGCCCCGCGACGCGACCGGCGGCGGGTGTGCGTTTGCCCGTCCTGGTATTCCGCGTGATTACCGTGCTCTTGAGCGCGTAGCCCAATCGCGGCGCTACACCGCGCTTATTTGAGCGGTGATAGTGCAGGTCCTCGTGCAATTTTGCCGCGACTCCGTGCTCCACCGTTTTGCTGACGGCGTTGGTCGCGAACCCAGCTCCTACGCGCTTGCCGAAACCGGCGACACCGCCGCCGTACTTGGCAGGCTTCTTGCGTAGCTGCTGGACGCCGGCGCCGGCAACTACCCTGCCGACCGCGCCTTTCCCCACTGTTTCATGTTTCAGACTCTTTCGATAAGGGTGGGTCTTGCGTACGGCTCCTCCGGCGGGCACCAGGAGGACGACCGCGAGTAGAAGCGCTCTCATGTAGTACAGGGAAGCACTCGGAGGGCCGAAGGATGGCAACTGTTCGCAATCGTACGTGCTGTAAGCCGCCGATACGATAGTGTGCTTGCTCGCTCCCCGACGCAAAGGCGGCCCCTACGAGATTCTTTCCGCCATTGGCGAGGGCGGAATGGGCGCAGTTTGGAAGGCCCGTGACACCCGCCTCGGCCGCACGGTGGCGTCAAAGTTGCCAAGGGGACATTCAGCGAACGCTTCGAGCGTGAGGCTCGCGCCATCGCGTCCCTAACCATCCCGGCATTTGCAGGCTCTACGATATCGGCCCCGACTACCTGGTGATGGAGTACATCGAGGGCAAGCCGCTCAAAGGTCCGCTGCCCATCGAGACTGCGTTGCGATACGCCATCGAAATCGCCAAAGCGCTGGATGCCGCGCACCGCATCGGCATCGTGCATCGCGATCCCAAGCCGGGAAATATTCTGGTCACGAAGTCCGGCACCAAGCTGCTCGATTTCGGACTTGCGAAGGTTACCCCGGCGACCGCCCCATCCGACGCGACGGTGACACGCGCGCTCACCGCCGGAGCAACTCGAAGGCAAAGAGGCAGACACTCGCAGCGATATTTTCGCGTTCGGGTGCGTCCTCTATGAGGCGCTGACGGGCGAGCCCGCATTCACCGGAGGGAGCCGCGCCAGCATCATTGTGGCCATCATGGTGGCCATCATGGACCGCGCGCCGAAGCCGCTGCCCGGTGTGCCCGCTCGATTGACCCGTGCGATTCACCGCTGCATGGCGAAAGATCCCGAGGATCGCTGGCAATCGGCGCGCGACGTTGCGGGCGTGCTCGAACTCGCCGCCTCTGCGCCGGACATCGCAGCGCCTGTGATCCGCACTCCCAAACGCGCCCTGGCCGTTGTAGGTGCGATCGCCGTACTGGCGTGCGCCGCCGCGCTCTGGTTCGCTCTCCACAAAACGCCCGAGCAGTTCTGGACCGGCCAACCGCTCGGCGGTGCGACCGTCGCGATGGGGCCGCGCGTTTCTCCCGACGGGCAGACGATTGCGTTCCAGGCCATGGTGGAGGGCCAGACTCAGGTCGCCATCATGAAACCTGAGAGCGGGAACTGCCGTTGGCCGGCGGCGCGCCGCAGCCGTTGCCTTTGAGAAAGGACGTGCGCATTCCGGGTACCCGGCTCGCGTCTTCAATGGTCGGCCCCGGCGGATTGATCAGCCTGCTCACTGCATCGCCGGATCAGTGGCTGTATCAAGCCAGCCTGCTCGATCCGAGCACCGGAAACGTGACGCGCATCCCTGTCAGTTTCGAAGGGGAAGTGCAGGCGCCGGTCTGGACCCGCGACGGCAAGCTCGTCGCGACGGGGAGCGTCCTCGGCATGAGCATCTGGCGCTTTCACCCCGCGCACTAATTACATTCCGATTACATTCCGAGTGCGTGCGCCGGATTGCTCTTACTCATGAGATCAATCTCCGCCTGCGTGAAGCCTGCCTGCTTCAATCCAGCGAAGAACGCGACGAGGCCATCGGGATGCAGCGGATTTCCCGCCTGGCCGAGGTCGCTCGAGAGAATGCAATGCTCGACTCCCACACCGCGGATCGCCATTGCGTAATCGCCGAAGTCGAATTCCTTGTTCGGCCCGATCAACGCGTTGTAGACGAACTCGATCCACGCGCCGGCGTCCGCGGCCTGTTTCATCTGCGCGACGGTCATGTGGACCGGCTTGAGCATCGCGTGGGTGACCACTACGTTGCGCACGCCGGCCTTTCGCGCTTCGGTGACGATGAGCAAGCCCTCGGCGGCGGACGAATGCCCCGTCTCGAGCGTGAGTCCGTGCTTCGCCGCGAGGGCGATGACTTCTTTTACCTCGGGCAGCAGCGTGCCGTTCTTCGTTACCGAAACGAAGGGACGCTTCTCCTTCGAGAACGTCACCTGATTCTCCGCGTCGAAGGTGGGCAGCCAGATCACGCGCCCGTACCCGCCTTTGACGAGGACCATGCGCTCGATCGCCGCCGGGTTCACGCCGCCGACGCTGCGATTCAAGTCGATGCCGCCGAAGATCTCAATGCCCGGCACAACTTTTCGCACTACATACGCGAGCGACGCGGTCGACTCGTAGTGATTCTTGAGCACGAGCGCGCGCATGCCGCGCTCTTTCGCCAGGCGCGCGAGATCGATCGCGTCGATCGAGCGCGGCACCGAGTCGGGATCGGAGTGCACGTGGATATCGACTACGCCGTTCAGTTGCGCGTAGGCCGCGCATGCCAACAGCGCGATTGCCGCGAGCCTCACTGATCGCTTCCGCTTACGGTCAGGGTCACCTGCGCGCTCGTCCCCGGCGCGAGTTCCACGTCTTTGGCGCGATTCCGCATTCGCGAGAGCCTATCGATCATCTGCGGTGTGCGGTCCACCGTCATGGTGGTGGGCAGCAGGTAGTACTTGCCCGGCGGAAGCGTGGGCGATTGGTACACTCCGTTCTGGTCGGTCTGCCCGAAGACAAGCGCCGCCGCGAGCTGCGCCTCCGAGCTGGTATTCTGCGGCATCAGGATCACGTTCTGGTCGCTCACCGCGTTGCCGTCCTGGTCCGTGACCTTCGCCGTCACCGTGCCGCCATCCTGTCCGAGAACGACCTTCAAACCCGCGTTGCCCGCCGCGCTGCCGGCGTGCAGAACGTCGTACTTCACGCTTTGCGTGCCGTAGAGAATGTCCTTCACGTACAGGCCACGAGGAAGTCCGCTGACGCGGATTTCGTATTCGTCCATCAGCACGAAGGGGAGCGAAAACGTTCCGGGGATTTCGGCGCGCACGAATCGTTCCTCCATCTTATTGGGGAAGCTCCGGAAGGAACGCGTGGGCGCATTGAGGTCAATCGACAGCTTCTGATCGTACGTCTTCTGCGGCGGCGCTCCGTCGAACACCACCTCGCCCGTTAAGGGCTGGGCGGGGATGCCGGGCACGCGCACATTGCGGACGTCTTCTTTGCCGACGGTCACGACGGCGTAGCCGTAGAACGGCGTGGCATCGGCCGACGGCGGCGGTCCGGAGGCGATCAGCTTGTACTGCCCGGCATGCAATTCGCACACGCGGATCTTCCCATCGGGTCCGGCCGCGCCGTTCGGCATGGCGTAGTAACTGCCCCCGTCACCGGACGATCCGTTGTGCGTCTCCATTTCCTCGACTTCGAAGCGCAGCGCCGCGGGACCGAGTCCGTTTTCCAGAGTCGCCTCCAGGCACAGCGAAGGCGCGCGCAGGAGTCGGATGTCGAAGCCGTCGCGCTTCTCGCCGGGCTTCAGCGAAACCGCCATCGCGCCATCCACGGAGGGTGAGTTGGGGAAGAACGTGGGCACGATCGCTTTCTTCCGAAACTTGGGGTCGGCGGGCGCGTCGGAGATGGCGTCCAATTTGAGCGCACGTTTCGCCGCCATCAGCAGATAATTGCGGCCGCCCACCACGCGCGTCACGTGATACTCGCCGCGATCGTTCGTGGTTCCGCCGCCGGCGTACGCGTGGCGCAGCACGCCGTAGCGATATTCCGGCGCGACCAGGAAGACCGTTACGCCCGGCACCGGCTCCTTGTTTTCGTCCAGCACCCTTCCGGAAATCTCCGCGTGATTGGCCAGGCGGATCGTCAGCCCGGTGACCTCTTGTCCCGGTCCCAGCGTGATCAATTTGGATGTGCTGGCACCAAAGCCGCGCGTGCCATTCGAGCGCGTACCTACATTCAGCGTGACCTTTCCCGCCGGCACATCGCGGAGTGCGAAGACGCCTTGTGCGTCTGTCGTGGTCTGCACCGCTTTGCCCGCTCCCGGGCGCGCTGCAACGTCCGCCTCCGCCACTGGAGCACCGGTGGCCGCATCCAACACGACGCCGCGAATCGTCCCATTCGTCAACGGGG